>CAYFJO010000009.1:0-66484 GCA_964343305.1 uncultured Pirellulaceae bacterium
CTCTCCGGTGTGACCGACTACGAACCGCTTCTCCCCTGGAACTGGGCCGCCAAGCCGCAGCGGCGAGATTCGCCCTGTTGTTTTGTTTGACTCGATGGGCGGATGGTGACACCTCAGCCGAGTATCAACAACCTGTATCCGTCGAGGACGTGGTCGCTGGCATCAGGTTGGCTCGATGGTTCGGTAACGAATGGCGACGTTTGTTCGGCATGTTCTACGAAACGAATGAAGTCCGCGACCAACGCCGGCTGGTCGAATGGATTGAACGCAAAGGCGGTTCAGTTACGGCCCGCAAAGTTCAGCAGGGGCATCGCCAATTCCGCACGGCTCACCAGGCCGAAGCGGCTCTGGAAGAATTAGCGAAAGCCGGCTGCGGTAATTGGGAACCAACACCCCCTGGCCGACGCGGACAACCATCGCGGCGATTCGTGCTGTCTACGGTGTCTACTGTCTACGGTAATAGCCTGAAACCCGACGAAAACCGCAATACCGTAGACGTAGACAGTGTAGACGGCCCCGAAACGCAACCTGATGACGATTGGGGGGAACTGTGAAGCCGAGGTTGCCAGGCTCTTTATGGCAACACTTTTACTTTCTTATTAGGAGATCAATTTCATGATCAAGATTAACAATCGTGACGCGTTCAAACTCGCGTGGGTGCTGGAGTACGTTGCCGAGGGCAAAGCCGCTGATGAACCGACAGAAAGTGTTTGTTGGGCAGCGATGGATTTGGTTAACTCGGTTAAGTCCCAACTTACTCCCGAGGAAGTAGCTGATCTGGATCGCCAATTGGACGAACACAGGTCGCTACGAGCGGCAAGTGATCTATGGACGTCAAACCTCGCACCATCGCCATAGCAAAGGCTGATCGGATGAGTGCCGCAAGATTGATTGCCGACCTCACCAACATGGGCATCCGGCTTGAAGTACAAGGTGACCGTCTGCGGTATTCACCCCGGTCTGCCGTAACACCAACACTGATCGAGCGAATGAAGGCTCGTAAGGCGGAGTTGCTGGCGATCCTACGGCGCGACGGCCATTCCAAGCCCCACAATCAGTCCGGCCGTCGCACGACGATCCTCTGCCCGTTTTGCCGCAACGATGATGTTGTTGACCACGAACGTGGTTTATGGTGCGGAGTGTGCGCAAAACTGGCATGGATCGAGCAAGCGGGTGGCAGGATGACAAGAGCCGATGTCGCTTGCGATACCAGATGAAAATTGGTCTGGTCGCAGGGCTTCCCCCAGCCAGACGGGACCCACATTTATTCCCATATTACTCATGCGACTATTGACCGCTAGCCAATATCCCTATAGAATGCGTGTAGGCTAGCAAGCAATAAGGAAGGCAGGCATGCCAAAGCGAAAACGACATGAATCGTTCAGCGACCAACTACGACGAACCATCAAAGAATCGGATTTGTCCCGCAATCAGTTGTGCAAGGCGGCAGGAATCGATCCATCACACCTGCATCGGTTTGTCCACGGCACGGGGCGATTGACAAATGACACGATTGACAAGATTGCAGAAGTTCTCAAATTACAGCTTACCGTCAGTGGGGAAGGGAAATAACATGGCCGGAATTGGTAAACGAACAAATGGAAAATGGTTCGTCCGCTTTGTCGATCCAGAAGGAAAGCGGCGGACGATGGCATTGGGTACAAAGTCGGAGCGACAGGCAACACGCTTCAAGCTCAAGATTGAGGAACTACTTACGGCTCGCCGGACTTCCAACCCGATGGACGAAGAGGTTGCGGCGTGGGTGGACAAGCTGAAGGCACCCATGCGAGACCAATTGGTGAAGTTTGGCTTACTCGACGCCGATGTGGACGAACAGGACGCGGAGAAGCCGAACGAACTGGAATTGGAGGTGTTTCTGGCCCGATACTTCGAGAAGCGGAAGGACGTAAAGTCATCGACGCTGGAACATTGGGGCCATACTCGGAGGAACTTGATCCAATTCTTTGGAGGTGAGAAACACATCGATGAAATCACGGCAGGCAACGCAAGGGATTTCGAGTTGTTCCTGAAGACAGTTGCCCGCGAGAACCGTTACGGTGATATCGACGAATCGGAAGGTTTGAGCCTAGATACCGTCCGCAAGCGAATCGGCAACGCCAAGCAGTTCTTTGCCGACGCGGTGGAACATGAATTGATTCCATCTAACCCCTTCAAGAAGCTCAAATCGGCAGTCAAAGGCAACCGGAAGCGAGATTTCTTCATCACCCGCGAGATGGCCGATCTAGTACTTGACGCTTGCCCAGATGCCCAATGGCGGTTGATCTTCGCATTGGCTCGGTTTGGCGGCTTACGATGTACCAGCGAGTTTGTGCGGCTGCGACTGGACGATGTCGACTGGGGCCGCCGGCGGATTCGTGTCACAAGCCCTAAGACCGAACACCATGAAGGCAAGGAATACCGATTCATCCCTCTGTTTCCCGAACTTCGACCATATCTCGAAGCCGTTTGGCATCAAGCCGAAGAGGGTGAAGAATACTTCATTACTCGATTTCGAGACCCAAACCAAAACCCGCGAACAACAATGCTGAAGATCATAAGCCGGGCTGGTCTGAAGCCTTGGCCAAAGCTATTTCAAAACCTGAGAGCAAGTCGACAGACAGAATTGGAGGAGACATTTCCGAGTCACGTGGCATGTGCCTGGATGGGAAATTCTCAGTCGGTGGCGGAGAAGCACTATTTGCAGGTGACCGAAGACCATTTCGACCGGGCGAACGATGCCGCGCTCCACCAGCGCTCCAGCAAGGACTCGCAAGGGGCCGTAAATGAAAAAAGCGACACCACGCAAACCGCAGAAAACCGCGAGGAATCGCAAGGTGTCGCAATAGAGATGGGCGATACAGGACTTGAACCTGTGGCATCCGCCTTGTAAGGGCGGCGCTCTAGCCAACTGAGCTAATCGCCCGCGTCGCGATTTATCGTACTTGCGGCTCGTGACGGCTGTCAATGTGGGCTCGATGTCCCGCCCCTTCGGCAGTGGCGGGTGGCTGCGTAGAATATGCTTTTGTTTGTGTTTCACGGAGCCTGCTTGTGTTGGAATTGTGTGTGACCGTTCTGCTCGCATTGCATTTGCTGTGTGTCAATGTGGCGACGGCCGGGCCACTAGTGTGCATGTGGTTCGAAACGCGTGAGCGAAAGGACCCACTTGTGCGACGAACAGGGCAATTCTTGGCGAACGCGTCCGTCGTGTTGTTGGTCGTTGGAATTGTGATCGGGTTCTGGGTGGGATGGCTGAGTTGGAGTCCGACGTATCGCGAAGCGCTATCGTTTCTTTCACGGCGAATAGTCACCGGCTTGGCGGAAATTGCATTTTCATTGATTTTAATGGCGATCTATGCTTGGTGGTTCGTTGCGGTGCGCGAACCATCCCGGTGGCATCGCGTTGGTCGGGCAACGTTGCCGTTGCTGGCGAGTACGAACTTGATGTACCACTTTCCGCTGTTGTTTGTCATTTTGACGAACACGATCGGGCAATCGAACTTGCCCGGTGAACCGCTCGGATCTGCTGAGTTTTTACGAATGATTTCGCAAAGTGACGTGTTGGCACGGATCGTTCACTTTTGGATGGCTTCGTTGGCAGTCACAGGCGTTTTGTTGATGGTTTATGCCGTCATGCGCGTGCCAGATCCATCCGACGCGGGTCGAGTCGCCGTTTGGGGCGGACGCATCGCGGTGGTGCCGACGTTTTTGCAACTGCCCATCGGCATGTGGATTCTGTTCAGCATGACGGACCGCGTTCAGCAGCGCTTGATGGGCGGCAACTTCATGGCGACGACGTTGCTTGCCATCTCCATCCTCATTGCTTTGTGGTTAATGCACCAGCTATCGTCAATCGCGATGGGCAACGTCACACGACGCGGTGTCGTCCTGTCCGCAAGTGCCATGTTGCTGGCCATCATCTTGATGACCGGGACATCCCGACAAGCAAAATCGCCGAAACGCAGTGTTGACGCTTCGTTTGCTGTAAACGCTCCCAGTGTGTGGCTATCGTGCGGGTTTGCGGACTGGAAACACGCAGGTCAGACTGACCCATTGTGCATCCGGCACAGCGGATTCCGTCAGGCGAAGCCTAAACTACTGAGCCGCGATCGGGCCACCGTTGGAGAAAGAGCCGATAGTTGGCCAATGCAATGCCCGTTCGCCCACAGAACATCGATTCCTGAGTGTACATCAATCGCGCGTCGGGGTCGTGTGGCGTCAGATTCACGAGCCGCTTGGCTGCCCGCGAGCACTGTTGGTGGTCTTCGGTCGTCTGGTAGAGGAAAAGCTGCGCTTCGACCACGGCCGGATGAGGCTTGCGCTCCAATAACCGGGAGAGTTGCTCTTCAGCCTCGGAATACTTGCGACATCGAATCAGATCGTACGCGTCGTCAACCTTCTGTGCGAGTCTTGGAGTAAGTTGTTTTGTGTGCGGCTGAATTTGTCTTTGACGTGGCTGTCGTTGCTGGTTCTTTCGCTTCTTCTGTTCGCGCCGTTGTTTTCCTTTCGCCATGTCGGCATCCTTTCTCAAACAGTTTGGCCTCCTTGCGTCGCGTCACGAGACGGTGGAAACGCCTGCGGACCACTCATAGTAAAACGCATAAAAACGTCTTTTACTATTCCAGTACGCAAAAAACCCGGTATGTGGTCGTAGCGCATGCTGGCAGCATGCGCAAAAAAGCAGAAAAACGCACTTTGGCAGCGTGTACTACGAGTTCTTGCGTCCACCCCATAAAATGACTCCATCAGATTCCCTTATATGTGAGGTCACCGACCGTGAAACATCTCGCGACCACTGTATTGCTAGCATCGCTGCTGACGACCGGTTGTGGCGGCTCCGGCGGTTCGAGCAACTCGTCCACGCTGATTTACGGCCGTGGCGAAGATGCCAAGACTCTCGATCCGATCAACACCGATGTGGGCGAGTCGATCAAGGTGATGGTCAATCTTTACGACACGTTGGTCACCTATCACGACGAGACGACCGAGTTGGTCCCGTCGTTGGCCACCGAGTGGTCGCACAGTGACGATGGTTTGACGTGGACGTTTCAACTGCGCGAGGGCGTCAAGTTTCATGACGGTACGTCGTTCGACTCTGAAGCAGTCGCGTTCAGTTTGGAACGGCTGATCAAGGATGAGCACCCGCACGTTTATGACAAGGCACGTCCTTACGCTCCGAGTTTTTCGATGCTCGAAGGAGTCACGGCGACCAAGCCGTTGGAAGTGCAATTCACGTTACGGCGTCCGAGCGCGGTGTTTGTGGAATCGCTGGCCATGTTTCCCGCGTGCGTCGTCAGCCCATCGGCGGTCAAGAAATACAAAGAGAAGTTTGGTGAGCACCCCGTCGGCACGGGACCGTTTCGTTTCGAAAAATGGCGGCGAGCCGAACAACTAGTGCTGGCCGCCAACGACGACTATTGGCTCGGTCGTCCGGAAGTCGACCATGTCATCTTCGTTCCAGTTGCGAAGCGGCAGACGCGCGTCGAGCGCCTGAAACGTGGTGAGATTCATATCGCGGACAACCTGGCTCCGGATGAGGTCGACGCGCTCATCAAAGTTCCCGGAATCGTCGCGCAAACACAGCCAGGAATGAACGTCGGTTATCTCACCATGCAAACGGAAAAAGAGCCGCTGGGCAACGTCAAAGTACGTCAGGCGATTTGGTTTGCGTTGGACAAGCAAGAGTTGCTCGACGTCGCCTATGCGGGGCATGGCAAACCGGCGGTGAACATGGTCCCGCCGACCATCTTTGCACACCACGACGAGTTGGAGGATCGGCCGTTCGATCCCAAAAAGGCTCGCGAGTTGTTGAAACAAGCCGCCGAAGAAGACGGATTTAATTTGCCGCTCGATTTGACCTTGTCGGTGATGTCGCACGAGCGGCCGTATATGCAAAAACCGATTCAAGTTGCTTCGTTTATCAAGGACAAGTTGAAAGTGGTCGACATCAACATCGACATCAAACCACGACCGGCAAACCAGCACTTCGACCATTTGCATCGCGGCGAGTTTCAACTCGGACTGGCCGGCTGGACGCAAGACATTCCCGACCCAGACAATTTTTTGTATACGCTGCTCGACTTGGACAACATCAGCGAGTTTGGCAACAACTTGGGCAGATATCGAAGCGAAGAGTTGCACGAACGATTGATCGCCGGGCAACAGGAGTTGGACCGGGAGAAAAGAAAACAGATCTATTATGATGCCCAAGAGATATTGTTCCGCGACGCACCGGTTGTGCCTTTGGTCCATACCGACGTTCGGATCGTCCAGACGAAACGCTTGAAGGGATATAAGTTGCATCCGGCGGCAATTGTTCGTTTGCGGCTGTCGTACTTTGAGGACTAACATGTAGGACGGATTGCTAATCCGTCTGCTTTCGGCCGGATTAGCAATCCGGCCTACGTCACCATGACGCAGTTTCTTTTGCGACGAATCTTTCAAGCCTGTCTGACGATGTTCGTCGCACTCGCGTTGGTCTTCATTGCGATTCGTATCCTGCCAGGCAATCCGTTGTTGGGTCGATTCGGCCAGCACGTCGACCTGGAACAAATGGAGCAGATCCGGCACGAGCAAGGTTGGGACGAACCGGTACTCGTTCAATTTGGGCACTTCCTATGGCAGTTGACGGTGTCCGGCGACTTGGGACATTCGATTGACAACACGCTGGTCGACGTGGGCGAAGAACTGCGACGACGAATTCCCGCTACGATCGAGTTGACGCTGGCGGCCATGATGATTGCATTGCCGCTGGGGATTGGGGCCGGCGTTGCCGCGGCAGTTTGGCGGAATCGTTTTCCCGACTATTTCTGCATGATGGGGTCGCTGCTGGGTGTGAGCATTCCAGTGTTTTTTCTGGGAATCTGTTTGCGCGCGATTTTCTCCGGCATGCCTACGTCTCAGCGTCTACCGCAGGAAGTCATGTTGGATTTTGAACCGTTGACGGGATTCTACATGGTGGACACGATGCTGCGTGGGCGCATCGATTGGTTCTTCGCTTCCATGCGGCATCTTTGTCTGCCGGCGGTGGCGCTCAGTTCCATCCCAACCGCGATTATTGCCCGCATCACCCGCAGCAGTATGCTGGAAGTCCTTTCGGAAGATTATATTCGTACGGCGAAAGCCAAAGGCAGCTCGGCTTGGCGAGTGATTTGGCGACACGCATTTCCCAACGCCGCAGTGCCCATTGCCAATATTGCGGGATTTCAGATTGGGTTGCTCTTGTCCGGTGCGGTGCTTACAGAGACCGTTTTCGAATGGCCGGGGCTGGGCAAATTCATCATCGACGCAGTGCCGAACAGCGATTACCCGATCGTCCAGGCGGGTGCGATGGTGGTCGCAACGATCTTTGTGTTTACGAATCTTGCCCTGGACGTTCTTTATGCGTGGTTGGATCCCCGCATTCGTGTGTCAGGATGATGGCAGATTTCGGAATGCGGATTTTGTGACTCTCAATCCGCAATCCGAATTCTGCAATCCAAGATTCCTCACCGTCGATCTCGCGATTGACGTTCGCGTGCTTCGTTGGCAACTAGCGCACGGCCATCCACTTCCGTTCCGTTGAGTGCTTCGATCGCCTTTTGAGTTTCTTCTTCAGTTCCCATTTCGACAAAACCGAAACCGCGTGATCGTCCGGTCGCCCGATCTTTCATCACGATCGCGTCAACCACCTCGCCATGCTCTTCAAACAGTTCGCGCAATTGCTCCGTGGCGACCGACCAAGGGAGATTGCCAATATAGACTCGTTTGCCCATCGTGCGTTTCCTACCATCCCTATCAACAAAATTCAACGATCAGCGGGCCCGCGAAAACTTACATCGCCGAGGGATTGGATAACGTCGAGCAAGCCAAATCAGGGCCACAAACAACCGTTGAATATACCGATTGTCAAACAGCGGAGAAAGTTTTTTCTTGAAAAAACTGGATGTTCGTACAAGCGGTCGATGTTGCGAGGAATGGCTGGGTTTCAGTGACCACCGACAGTTTGCGAAGAAAACCCGCCCAAACGCAAAGAAGCCGGGCATCCAATGCTCGGCTTCTTTGTCACGCGATGAAGTTGCTTTTACTTTTCGTCACGCAAAGCGTGACCTACCCGTAGGCTTCTTCGGCTCCGTCACCATCGCCGTCCATTCCCAATTGGCGTCGCAGATCCTCGAATTGATCGGCGTATTGATCGTTCGACGAATGTACGTGTTCGGCTTCGGTGATGAATTTCATCTCTTCGCGGTTGTCGACGCCGCGTTGCTCGATCATGTGTTCGAACATCTCCAGCGGGCGGCCATAGACGATCAGCAGTTTGTGTTCGTCGAACTGGACTTCCTGTGGGATGCGTGGGTTCAACACGGCGATTCCGGTGCAGCCGTCGTTCAGCAACAGGTCTTCGAATTCCCACAGGATGCTTTTCAGCACCGGCATGTCGATGTGTTCGCGGTACAAGTCGGTGTGTCCGCCGTAGCCGTGGTCATGGCTGGTTTCCAGAACCACGTCGACGGTTTGGCCAAGTGGCTTGAGCAGATCCATAAACAGATCGAACAACACTTCCTTCGAAGCCGAGCACATGGCGACCGGGATGTCCGTTCGCGATTCTTCGTCGCGATAGAAATCGTGTCGGTAACCTTGCCGCGGCTTGATCTTGAGATCGTAGGCCGGCCGGATGGCATCAGTCAGCTCGAAGTCGCCGTAGCGTGCGACTGTCAAATGCTCTTCCAACTGATCTTCGCTCACGCGATCAAAGCTGCTGTGATCCGGCTGTGAGTGTGCGCCGTCATCAAAAACATTCGTAAAAAACTTCTTGAGGAAGCCCATCGTTGGCCTCAGTCTCTTTCTCTTGCGGTGCTAGTTCTTTGGGGGGCGGCTCAGCCGTAGCTGGAACAAACTCCACACAAACGTAGGTTACGGTTCGTGCGTGGGTTGTGACTTATCTGGCATTTTCCAACGTGTGGGGCCTAAGCCGGGTGATCGGCGTGATCGTTACGACTCCAACACGCCTGGGGTTGGCGTCGCTCGAAAAGATACATCGCGGATTCGCGACGCGCCTGTGATTGGCGATGGATTCGGCCGAAACAATGGACAAGCGAAGTGAGTATGCAGGTTCAGGCAAGTGTTGCGGAGTGGCTTGAGATTGGCGGGTTGCGACAAGCCTTGGGCGATCGGCACATTTGTTATAATGTGCGTTTTCCATCTCCAATGACAAAAGACCCGATGACGCAAGAAATTCGAAAAACGAAGTTCGAGTATCTCTATTCACAATGGGCTTCCAAGCCTGTCGATGGACGGCTTTGGAAAGCCATCCTACAGATTTCGCTCGTCTTACTGTGCGGCTGCCAGAATGACCCTGCGGGAGATTTCACCGATGTGGGCGAGCCGACGGAAACTTGGGATGTGATCTACGCAGGCGGCAGCAAGATTGGTCACGCTCATACGATGATTCAACCGGTTTCTATTGGGGCGGGCGATCGACAAGGTGTGCGCATCACCTCCGAACAGCACCTCGCTGTCAAACGCTTTGGCCAAGTGACACGACAGTCGCTATCGATCACCAGCCTCGAAACCACGGACGGGCAGGTGCTGGCGTTTGACACCAGTTACACGGCCGGTAAGGAATCGGCACTGACGTCCGGCAAATATGACGCCGAGGCGAAAAAGTTCGTTTTGTCGACCCGCACCAAAGGCAAGACGGTCGAGTCGTCGATGTTTTGGGACAAGGAATGGGGTGGATTTCTGGCGATTGATCAGTCGTTGGCGGACGAGCCGATGAAGCCACGCGAGTCGCGAACGCTGCAAGCCTTCCAGCCGATTCTCAATCAGACCGGCAAGGTCAAGCTCAAAGCGGCCGAGTATGAAGAGACGCAATTGCTCGGCGAAACAAAGAAACTGCTCCGAATCAACGTCTCTATCGTCATTCGCACGCAAAGCATCAAGCAGACGATCTGGGTCGATCGCCGGGGCAACACGCTCAAATCTGAAATGCCCGGTATTGGATTCCTTTCGTATCGAACGACGAAAGAGGTGGCGTCGCGCCAGTCAGGCGAACCATCGTTTGATCTTGGCGAAAAGTCGATAGTCAAAGTTGACCGCGAATTAGACAACGCCCACCGCACAAAGAAGATCGTATACAAAGCACACGTGAAAGACGGCGATCTCAAGGATGTATTCGCGACGGGACCCAGCCAATCCGTCAAGCTAATTGACGATGATACCGCGGAAATCACCGTCGTCGCGATACGGCAGAATCAGCCAGAAACGATCGATGTCAAAGTTGCCAAGCCAACGTCCGCCGATTTCACGGCGAACAACATGATTCAAAGCGACGACATTGCCATTGTGCACATGTCGCGCTTTGTCCGACACGACGATACCGATGCGTGGCGGGTCGCGAAAGATTTGGAAAGTTACGTGAATGAGAAGATCAAGAACGTAAACTTTTCGACGGCGTTCGCAACGGCGTCTGAAGTGGCCGAGTCACTCGAAGGGGATTGCACCGAGCATGCCGTTTTGCTGGCTGCGTTGTGTCGGGCTCGCGATATCCCGGCGCGGGTTGCGATGGGTCTGGTCTATTTTCATGGCAAGTCGGGACCTGGCTTCGCCTATCATATGTGGACGGAAGTTTGGACCAAGGATCGTTGGGTGCCATTGGACGCGACACTGGGCTTGGGCGGCATCGGAGCAGGGCATATCAAGATGGCCCACTCCAACTTGAAAGGTGCGGATGCGTACAGTGCGTTTCTGCCAGTCATCCAAGTGATGGGCAGGTTGGAATTGGAAATCGTCGAAGTGAACTAAACCGTTTGGCAAGTGTCAGGGAAGCTGAACTCGCAGGTGTCCAGCTATGTCCAATCAACCATCGCTCGAAACCAATCGTTTATTGTTGCGGCCATTTTCGCTGAACGACGCTGCCGGTGTCCAGCGTTTGGCGGGCGACTATGATGTTGCCTCAACCACATTGCGGATCCCTCATCCCTATGAAGACGGAATAGCTGAGCAGTGGATCGAAACTCATGCCACAGCTTACGCGAAGGGAAACTCGGCCACCTTTGCAATCGAATTGAAGTCAACCAGAGAATTCGTGGGCGGGATCGCACTTGTGATATTTCGCGGTGCAAATCGTGGCGAACTTGGGTATTGGGTCGGCAAGCCATACTGGGGACAGGGCATTTGTACCGAAGCCACCCGTGCGGTGCTCGGTTATGCTTTCAACGAATTGAAGTTGAACCGCGTAAGTGCTGAACACATGACCCGAAATCCAGGCTCTGGTCGCGTGATGCAAAAGGTTGGAATGAAGTATGAAGGCACGTTGCGGCAGAACTTGAAGAAGTGGGATCGGTACGAAGACATGGTAGTCTATGGCATTTTGTCCAGCGAATTCTCGGCATCTCCCGTTGTTTAAACACTTTACGCGTCGTGTAAAGTGCTTGGATTTACTGGGCGAATTAGCTAAGATGGTGCAAGATTGGAATCAAGGGAACGAATACTTGCTCAAGTAAGTGAACCGAGGGCTGTTTTTGCGGACTTTAAGGTGTCTTTCGCTCCGCGAAAGCCCAGCACTCATGCAGCGCGGCCTTGAGCAACGAACTAACCTCGCTGGCAACTGCGTATAAATCTCACAAATTGATTGGCACTCGCAAACCAATCACCGCCATCTGATTACCACATGGAGTAGCAAAATGGCAGACGATCGCCAAGGAACTCGCGTGACGTTTCTCGACCAGACGGGCGCGAAATCGGTTGACGCCGTGATCGCTGACAACGTGTCTGTGAAGCGGATTTTGCCCAACATCATTACCAAGATGAACCTACCCGTGATGGGCCCCGACGGCCAACCGATGAGTTACAGCCTCGACCACAAGGAAGGCGGCAAACGATTGCGCGAAGACCAGACGCTCGTCCAGGCCACGGTCCAGGACGGCGACCACCTGATCGTCTATCCTGAAATCGTGGCGGGCTAGATCGTACGACGGATTGCCAATCCGTCCATCGTTGCACGACCTGTGGCTTGTTCCAGGAGAATCGGTTTTGATGCGAGAGTCGCCAAGAATCCGCCGGCTGCGTTCCGACTACAAAGCGATGCTACAGCTTGCTTCGGAAAGTTCCATCATCCAATTTGCCACGCGCGGCGATCCACCCGACTTGTATACCTTGCGGTTCAACGGCAACGGTGTCTGGCGTCCCGACGGATCGGGCGACCCGTTGATTCACGAGATGCACGAAGTCGACGTCAATCTCAGTGCTTCGTATCCGCGCATGCAGCCCGAACTGTCTTGGAAGTCACCGATCTTCCATCCCAACATTTCTGCCAGCGGGGTTGTCTGCCTCGGTGGCTACGGAACCTATTGGGTCCCCAGCGTTGCGCTCGACGACTTGGTCACCATGCTTTGGGACATGATTCGATACCAAAACTACGATGTCGAAAGCCCGTACAATCGCGAAGCGGCGAATTGGGCCAAAATGCAGTATCTATATCAATTACCGCTCGATCCACGACCCTTGCGCGACCGAGTTGCTGGTTTCGCGCCACCCGTCGAAGACGACCTCGTCCCCATCGTCGAACCCCAAGCGAACACCGTCGCTGAGGTGACGTTCATCGAGCCGCAAGTTGTCCCGGCCGAAATGGCCGACCCAGAGGATCCGGACATTCTTTTCATTGACTAATTCAGACTTCCGAAGTTTTCTTAAACTTCGGAAGTCTCTCAGGATATCCTGTCGAATGTCGCAACCAGCACTTCAACATGTTTCGACTTCGGACGGGAAATTCCTGCTTCGCAAGCTGGGCAACGTCCATGAAGACTCGATTCCGATTCTGTTTCACGAGGATGTATTCGAACAGATCATCGAACACTCACACCAGGATCTGACGCGTGAGCTAGGCGGCTTTCTGTTGGGTGACCGGTTTCAAGCTGACAAAGAATACATTGAAGTCCGCAATTTCCTCGTGGCCAACGACGCTCGATCCGAAGCAGCTTCCTTTACATTTACGCACGACACATGGGCTGCTGTCAATCGAGAAGTTGAAGAGAAATTCCCGGACGACAAAATCGTCGGCTGGCACCATACACATCCGGGGTTCGGCATTTTCCTGTCCGGTTACGACATGTTCATCCACCGGAATTTTTTCACCGCACCGTGGCACATCGCGCTGGTCGTCGATCCAAAGGCCAAGGAGTTCGGCTTCTTTCAATGGCGGCAAGATGAGGTCGTCGATTGCGGTTTCTATTTCATGTACGAAAATCCAAACGACACAGAATAAAAAGAGACGTTCGTGGAAATGGCAGAATGATGTATGGCAGAATAAAAGCAAGTCAGGTTTTTTATTCTGCCATACATCATTCTGCCAATTGCTTTCTGCGAGTTTTAGGGGGACTGGTCTGCGGCAACAAACGGGATCAAAATCATTGGACGTTCTTATCTCCCGTTTTCATCCCACTTATGAAACAAAATGCCTGACGATCCGCTAATCATTGACGACGACGATCGCTATGCTCGGTTTCGGCTGATCGCCTGGTGGGACCAGGACAAACTTGCAAACGCCAAAATCCTGGTCGTTGGAGCTGGCGCGCTGGGCAACGAAGTGCTCAAGAACCTCGTACTCCTTGGTGTCGGCACGGTTTATGTCGTGGACTTTGACGAGATCGAAGAATCCAACCTCACTCGTAGCGTCCTGTTCCGCCAACGCGATTGTGGCAAACCCAAGGCCGACGCAGCGGCCGAAATGTTGCGGGACATAAATCCCGACACGCAAGTCAAACCCTTGTTGGCCAACATTATTACGGAAGTTGGTCTCGGGCTGTTCCGCGAAGTCGATGTCGTGATCGGCTGCCTCGACAACCGCGAAGCCCGGCTGTGGGTCAACCGGCAATGTTGGAAAGCGACCACGCCCTGGATCGATGGTGGCATTCAAGAGATCAACGGCGTCGCTAAAGTTTTCGTTCCGCCGGACGGTGCGTGTTACGAATGCGCGATGACCGAGAACGACTATCGGCTGATCAACCTGCGATACAGTTGCCCGTTGCTCAGACAAGAAGACATCCTGGCCGGCAAAGTCCCCACGGCACCCACCATCTCGTCCATGATCGGTGGCTTGCAAACGCAAGAAGCGTTGAAGCTGATCCACGGCATGCCCGTCGCCGAAGGCACCGCGCTGGTCTACAACGGCCAAGCTAACCAGTTTTACAGCACCAAGTATCAACACCGCGAAGACTGCCTGAGCCACGAAACTTATCCCGACCCGATTGAACTTCCGCTATCCGTCTCGAACAATTCCGCAATCGATCTGTTCAATGCAGCCCGCGAGCATTTCGACGGCGCGGACGAATTGAAATTGTCACTCGATCGTGACCTGGTCGTTTCGGTCGATTGCGCGAAATGCAATGTGAAACAACGAATTATGCGACCCATGCAATCAGTCGGGATGCGCGAGGCGGAATGCCCAGAATGTGGCGAAACCTCACGGCCGAACATCGAGCATGTCGTCACATCGAAAAGTGAATTCGCATCCGAAAAACTTTGCGATCTCGGCGTGCCGCCCTACGACATTGTCCGAGTTTCGACGAATAACACCGAACACGTGTTTTTGTTAGCCGGCGATCGAGCCAGGGTCTGTTAAATATGGATAGTCGCGAACAGAATCCTTACGTATCACCGAATCCGATTCAAACTCCGGACTCAATTAAAAATGTAGGACGAGTTTTTGAATTCTCAACTCGTGTTTCAATGAAGGAAGTAAGAGAGTGTATTCGGCTTGAACTTCCCAAGTACTTACTTTTCGCCATCATTTTTCATTTCGGCGTTGCAGGATTGTATTTGTTGATGTTTTTTTCGGTTGCTGAACCACACGAATCGCGATTTCAACTTCTGCTCTTAGTTCCGGCTATTCTGATCCCAATCTCTGCAGCAATTATCCAAACACGGCGCCGATTTCTAGAACCTTTCAGCAAGGAAATGCACCCTTTTCAACGTAAGACATACCAAGTTAGTGCTTTCGGTGTAACTGTGATGCCTCAAAACCCAAACGCGGTGTACAGGTGGGAGTTCTTTTCGAAAGCCAAGATTGGCCACAATGTCGTATTGCTCAATTTGAAATCATCAAATGAGTTTTGTGTCTTTGGTCGGTCAACGCTGAAGAGCGATGTCGAATGGGATGATCTTTGCGAATTTGTGTCCCAAAGAGTTAAGTCCAAGTTCACGATATAAAACTCAAACTATGGATGCTGACATTCAATTCGGCGAACTTGAAGAATCGCGGCCCGAGGTGCAGTTGCGGCCCGATCAGAATAAGCACTTCGCTGTCGTTCCATTCGAGGTTCCGCGCGAGAATGACCTGCCGATTTTTGTTGACCTGGACGTGATGCGCGACATGGAGTCGCATGCGTTGGAAGATACCAGCGTGGAACTGGGCGGTGTGCTGTTAGGCGGGCAGTATGAAGATGAGGACGGGAACGAGTTTGTCATCGTCACCGACAGTCTGCGGGCTCAACACTACGAAGCAACCAAGGGCAGTTTCAAATTCACGCACGATACCTGGGAGCAAATCTCGCGCGAGCGGGACGAGTTTCCCGACGACTTGCAGATGATCGGCTGGTATCACACACATCCCGATTGGGGTGTGTTTTTGTCCGGGATGGATATGTTCATCTGCGACAATTTTTTCAACAAGCCGCTGGATCTCGCCCTCGTCATTGACCCTTGTCGTGGCGATCGTGGGATGTTCATGTGGACGGGTAATCCGAGTGATCGGATTCGCCGCACGGGCGGTTTCTATTTCATGGCGTCGCGACATCGGCGGCACGAGCTTGAAGTTTTCACCTGTCAATTAGAAGGGAAACTCACCATGCCAGATTCCAGATTCAATCCCGTCGCGGGGCACGTTGGCCCGACACCCGCACCGGTCGTCAACCTCACCGATTCACGCAACCAATGGCAAGCTCTGGCTGTCGTTGGCATGTTGACGATGCAGTTCTTTGTGCTGTGCCTGATCGCGTGGAAGTTGATCATTCCCGCCGCCACGGAAGACGACGAAAAGAAAACCGACCGACTGGCTGCGATCGAGAAGAAGCTGGATGCGTCTTACCAGAGTCGCATGCAGCGTGAGGCTTATGAGGAAATCTTGTCCGCGCTAGTTGACAAGATTGAAGGCGAAGATGGGCTGGTCGCCAAATACAAGGACCTGAGATTAAAGTCTGAGTTGGCTATTCAACTCGCGGAAAACGAAAATTTGATCAAAAAGGAACTCAAAAAGGAGGTCGAGCGTTACAAAGAACGTGGCGACCTCTATAAAAGCGACTTGGAACACGAGGAAAAAGCGTACGACAAGTTAAAACAAATCGAGTCCGATCTCCGCAAGACGATCAAGGAAAAAGAAGATGAAGTGACGATGTTGACCAAAAAGCTGAAAGACAAAGTCAGCGAGAAATCGGAAGACGGCGAAGAGAATCCATGGTATGTCTACGTGACCGTGGCGGTGGGAGCGGCGTTGCTGTTGCTGATCGTGGCCGTCTTGCTCGGCACGTCGTTCCGCCGAGACGAAGACGATGAGGACGAAGACGAAGAGATGGAGTTCAAGGACACCGTCGACAGAGAAGACGAAGAACCACAGGACAAAGAAGAATGAAACCGTATTGGCAGAATGATGGGGACGGAATGAGGATAATCGCGAGTTCCATTATTCTGCCCCCATCATGCTGTCAAACGAAAGGAGCCCATCGTGGCTGACGACGCACGAACCGAGCGGCTGGCGAAAGACCTTGCTTTGCTCGAAGCACTCAAGGCGACCAGCACGATTTTCGATTTTGAAGTGTCCGGTGATCCGCCCGAACGATACACGGTGATGTTTCGTGGCAAAGGCGTCGCGCGCGACTCGTCGTCCGAGAGCGACGTGGAGATCATCGAGCAACACAAGTGCGACATTCGGCTGCCCTACTCTTATCCCGAACGTGGCCCGGACATTCGTTGGCTCAGTCCCGTGTTTCACCCGAACGTTTCGTTCAGTGGATTCATCAACCTCAAACAGATTGGCTTGCCCTGGGAAAAGGAGCTCACGCTGGACATCGTGGTCGAACGCCTGTGGGACGTTGCGCGGTTTGCCTTTGTCGATTACAAAAAAGCGACCAACCATTCGGCCAAGAATTGGTTTGAAGACGAAAGCACACTCAAATTGCCGGTCGACAATCGCCCGCTGCGCGACACGGCCGCGCCCAGTTCGTCGAACGTCATCGCCTACGAACGGCGTCCGAACAGCACGGTGGATCTGGCCAAAGGCAAAGCGGAATCAGACGTCTTTTTCATCGGAGAAGACACGCCGTTGCCGGAATCGCATCGAGAGCAAATCGCTCGTACGGATGATGACGACATTTTGTATATTGGTTAGAAGAAATGACGAATGACGAAATACCCAATGACGAAGAAAATCCGAATGCCGAATTCGTGCTTCAGAGTTCGTCATTCCTTCGTCATTGGGTATTTCGTCATTAGGAATTTAAGCCGCAGGCGCCACCGTGGAATGTTTCCTGACATTTGGAGTCCTCGTTACCGCGATCATTATCCTGGTCGGGTTCGCGTCGAAAGCGCAATCGCGGGCCGATCGTTGGAACCGGGCGTATCAGCAGATTGCCAAACGATATGGCGGTGCTTGTTTGCCGGCGGGTTGGTTTAGCCATCCCAGCGTGCGGTTTCAGTACGGTTCGACCCATGTTCTGCTGAACACGTACACATCGGGTCGCCATGGGCAGTTCACGCAGATCCACATCAATTGGCCGGATGCTGGTTATCGACTGGAAGTGTTTCCCGATTGGCAGGGTGGCAGGGCACGGCCGCTGCGTGGCATGCAAAATGTGCAAATCGGCACTGCGTCGTTCGACGAACACTACGCCATACAAACGAACAACTTCGAAGAAACGCAAAGCCTGCTCAGCAGCGGCGTTCAATGGCAAATCGATCGTCTTCGCAATTTGCTGTCCGACGGTGATATCTACGTGGCCATTCATCGCGGTCGGCTGTTGATCAAAAAGCCGTCGCTGATCACCAAGATTGACGAACTTGATGAATTCACACAGTTGGCCCTGGGCCTCTACGACCAGGCAATGATCACGCGTACGGTAGGCATCGATTTCGTTGAACAGGACACCATCCAAATCATCCAGGAAGCCGTCTGCCAGATCTGTGGCGACGACATCACGACGGACATGGTCTTTTGCCGCCGCTGCAAGACGCCGCATCATCAGGAGTGTTGGCAGTATTACGGTGCCTGTGCAGTCTACGGATGCCAGGAACAGCGGTTTATCGCCCCGCGTCTGGCAGGCCCGTCGAACGAGTCGTGATGATGGCGGTTGGACGCTAGAGCTGGCCATCTTCATAGGTTTTGGTTGTAGGGCGTGATTCAATGGCATGCGTAATTCAACTTCGACCAGATATGCGGGTGAGTTTCAATGTGACAGCAATTCACAACGATCGTCTTCCACTGGAGGAACAGTTGTATCGGTTCTCCCCACCGAGCCACTCACTCGACCGCAGGTCTCCAACCCCGGCATCGATCCCAACACTGGAATTTCCAACAGGAGATTTCAACTTCTCCAGCGAAGTCTCATATCCAAGCTGTTGCATCACCTCCCCGTGGTCATCGACTATCCGCCGAACCTGGTCCCAATTCAACACCTCGCGCCATCGCCCAGCCTTCCCTTGCCGAAAGAACCGGCCACTCTTCACAACGCCACTCCGCTCCGCAAATCCGCGACGATCTTCCGTTTGCTACAGAGAGTCGAACGACGAATTCTCGCTGGCCCGCCGCAAGCGATTTTCATCCAACTCCCAACTCAAAAACTGAATCAGCCCGCGGAATGTGTCGACCGGTGACGACTGCAAATCTTCGTAACGCACGACGTGAACCGGAAACGCTTCTTGCCGCGTCCACGACACGACGTGCTGACTCCAAGTATGCAGATACTGTGTGACGAGCCCGGAATCAGGATTTCCAATTTGATGCCCCGGATTGTTCATCAGATCGACGGCCCCGTCAATCGTCAGATTCGCATGATCCGCGTAGGAATCGACGACATCCAACGGATTCCACACCAAGTAGACGGCCCCCCGCGTCTGCTCGCGGCAAATCAACGGAAACCCGTTGTGCATCACACGCGCATTGTGCGTCTTGATGAGTTGAAAAGGCTGAACAATTCGTGTCAACCGCTCCCGAACCGCACCACGAAGCGAGTCGATTTCCCGTTCAGACAAATGATCTTGCGAATCCTTTGCAACACGGCTGAACAGCGCCCGCCGGCTCTCAGATTGCGTCATCTCCTGCGCGCGCTCAAGAACGCGATGTCCGCCCAATTGAAAATGATACGCCGCCAAAAACGCCCGCGTCCAAGTATTCCCCGACTTCGGATACGATGCCAACCAAGTCAGTTTTTTCACGAATGTCAACTTCCGCAGAGCGAATGTGTTTTTTACCTTTCGACGTAATTCCAGCCTCATTCACGCGCAATGCTTCTTACGTCCGGTGGCCGACGCCTACGCTTAATTTCGAAGTTTCGAACCGTGAACGACATTGAGGTTCGGAAGCGTATCTCGAAGTTCTTGTAGTGCTTTTCGTGTGATCTTCGTCCCACGTACGCTGAGAGATTTAAGACCTTCAAGTTCCGTCAAGTATCTGAGCGCAGCGTCCGTAACTTCTTTCGAGTGATCAAGGCTTAAAGAACGAAGGCTTCCTGCTCGGCCAATATGCTCTACACCGTCATTCGTCAGCAGTGGTAAATACAGCAGTTCGAGATGTTTCAGTTTCGGCAGTTTGGTTAGCTGCGCTAATCCGTCATCGGAAACCTTGCAGCTACGCAAAGTCAACGTTTCAAGGTTAACCAAGCTCTCCATGTGCCGCACTCCCTCGTCGCTTAGGTTGTACACTAGCCGCAACGACTTAAGCTGCTTCATTTGGCTAATCACCTGCAATCCAGTGTCGGAAGTTGCGTGAAGATCTAAATCAAGCTCCTCAAGCCGAGCAAGCTGGACCAAGTGCTCAAAGCACTCTGGGGCCACCTCCATTCCCTGGAGAGTCAACTTACGCAGGCCCTTCATTGCCCCAATATGCGAGAACCCATCACTTTTCACCTGATGTGCGCCTGAGAGCGTCAATTCTTCTAAATCTCTCAACTCAGGCAGAATGGACAACGTTTGAGCAGAGCTGTCGCTAGAGAAGCGGAGCGACCGAGACGCGGCAAGGGCTCTGGCTGCGACAGATCTGCCTTCTGACCCAATGGATAGCAAGCAGTCTATCGTCAGCGTGCGAAAGGTGACGAAAGAGGCACCACTGGGCAACTCGTTCTCGTCTAGATTATGCAGGAGATTGGGAATCGTTTTCCTGTCAGGACCAATCTTGGTTAAGGCTTGTATGGCAGCTCGGCGGACCTGTTCCTTAGGGTCGAGTAAGCGTTCAACCAATTTGTCCGTAGCGCTGTTTTTTGCATCGTGACCGTAATTGCCGAGTGCTTCCGCAGCAAACTCGCGGACATAGGAACTCGAATCATCAAGCGAGCGCACCAGCGCGGTGATGGTGGCCTCATAAGGTGGTCTGATTTTGCCCAAAGCTTGGGCGGCGTTGGCCCGGTTCCATTCCAAATCATCTCCCAATAGCTCCACAAGTGCGTTGTTGGCTTGTTTTGACGCGGGACCAATGGCACCGAGCGCGTTGAACGCCGCGGCGTGAAACGTGGGGCGATCGTCCAATGCGTTTATCAGCGGTGAAGTGGCGGGTGCCGAATCACGGCCCATCGCTTCGAGCCCAACAGCCCCGATTCGTCGTAGTTCACGAGTTTCTCCGTTCAACAAAATAATGAAAAGATTCAGGAATTCTTTTTTACCAATTTTCCGCTGAACGGGCTCATGACCATAAATGTCACGAATCGCTAACACTGCTTCCTGTCGAACATAGATTTCCGGATCATTTAAGGCCGAGTCTTTTAGCGCTGAGAATAACGTTTCCGGGCTCACAACTCCGTAATCGACGGACTTGAGCCTGGATGCCGTGGTGTACCGCTTTTTTGCCGAGTCCGCTTTATTTAGCTGCTCAACCACCACCGAGTAGTAGCTCTTCACAGCATTGTCTCCGTCCAACTCTCTTAGCAACTTGATCCAAGTCGAGTCGTTGTGATAGTCGACGCTGACCATCAGCCGAATCAATTCGGGCACGGCCTTTTTTGCGACGGGGCCGTATTGGTGAAGACGCAGGTACGCATCGCGCGTTCGTTGATCGGAGATTCGAAGCCGTGTTTTCTGAAGATCATCCAGAATTGGAGCTAGTTCCTTTAAGTCCAATTGTTGCTTTGATGCGTCTTCAGAATCCGCAGCACTTGCCACTGGTACTAGCGTGCTGAGCACTTGTGCGGCGTTGCCGAACAGCAAGCCTAGCAAGAAGCCGGCTACGACAAGCAGCCGCAAGATGCGCCAAGTTTTCATGGTTACACCTTCAATTGATGACGTCGTCATTTGGGTTGAGGGAAAACGGACACTCGCAAACCTGGTCGCGCTTCCTTGAGAGCTTTGATGGCCTTTGCCGAAACAGAGTATACTGGAAGCTTACCGATTTTAGACTCATGTGCTCCTTGACGATTTCCACCGATTGGTCGGTGATACCTTCGCCCAACATTGAAAGAGTTTCGAGACGATGAAGTTTTTTGATGGGAATAATTCCGGCATCTGTTACAGTACGCGGCGTGGTTAATACTCGTAAGTTCACGAATTGTGGCAGCAATCCCATTCCTTTATCAGTAACCCTAGAACTCGTCACATTTAAACCCTCTAATGAAACCAGTGATGTGATACCAGAAAGCCCCACATCTGAAATGCTTTGCGAAAGGGTCAGCGACTTAAGCTTCTTGAGTGTCGCAAGTTCCTTTAAGCCCGCATCCGTAAAACTGGTACCTGTGCCCAAATCAAGTCGTGAGATTTGAGTTAACTCGCGTAGTGACTTTCCAGCGTCGTCGGTGATCGAATTCGGAAGGCTTACATATTCGAGTTTTCTAAGCCCCTTGAGATAAATGAGCCCGCGCCTCGTGATTTGGCTTGGCGCCCCGTAGGAAAAGAACTCCAAATTCTTCAATTGGCTTAGACTTGCTAGACCATCGTCCGTGATTCTATTACCTTCCAACATCAGACTGGTGAGATTCGTCAGCGCTCCGATGGCTTGCACGCCTCTGTCTGTACAACTAGGTGATAGCACTAGCGATTCCAAAGATGTCAACCGTGCTATTTCAGCCAATCCTTCGTCGTTCACATTCGTTCGGTGAATGTTTAGTCTTCGCAATTGTTGAAGTGGTGCGAGGAACTTCATGGCACGGCTTGAAATGGTTGTTTCGGAAAACCGAAGCGAGTCCATTTCTGTCATCGGCGCTAAAAACTCAAGATGTTCGTCGCGGAGCTTGCGTCTCGCAGGCTGAAAATCGATTCGCGTGGCACGCCCCATCTTGTTGACACTGACTCGCGCACCGAGATCTTCAAATAACTTGATAGCAGATTCTTCGGTTATTTCCGCCTGTGAAACAGCAGTTAATTGAAGGGCAACTAGCCCCACAAGAATCATAGGAAGTGGATGATGATTTCGGCTGTGGTTCTTGCTGTTTCTTGCTATTTGTTTAAGAAATGTCATTGTTGCACTTCACCTTACCAGGAACGCAATTGCTGATAGCTATCACCAAACGGAAAATTGATCACTTGGCGTAAAGAATGGCGTTTTACGGTTTTGGACCGGGAATGCGCTGGTCCGGAAGAATCGAACTCAAAAACCGTCAGATCTCATTCTTTATGCGAAACAGGGCAAATTCCATTTGATGCTATCTGTAGATATTCGCGTCGACGGCAGAACCACCGCCGATTTTTTCGACACCAGATCCAGGTCTCGTCACCGTAAACTCCCAGCGCTTTTGGACTAACGTTCCGTTTAGATCAGTCACCGTTGGGGCACCAAGTACGCTGCCTTTCACATCGTTGCCATTTAGGATCCCGTCGCCATCGTCGTCCCAGGCCAAGAGTGTTTGAGTGAAACTTGAATAGGCAATCGTTCCGCCGAATTCATCAGCAAGCCACTGTCTGGCAGTATCGCCCGGACTACCGGGGGAATTATCTCCGCTACAGCAAGCTGCGATATTGATCGCGCCGCTCTTAAAACCATCGCCGTTCATTTTTGTTTTCAAGTTATTCAACATGGCTTCCGTCGCATTTTTACTGCTTCCCTCGGGCCGGGCATCTAACAGATAGATTTTTCCTGGATCGTTGGTGATGTCAGCATCATATGGATGGTCATTAGGGCTCGTATAGATGGACCATCCACCCTCGTTTACTCCCGTGCCTCGGTGCCCGATAAAGTAAAGTGTAGGAATGTTGTTGCTGTCGACAAAATTGACGATCTCTTGGCGGATCTTCGGATAAGGAAGAAACGGGGTCGGATCTCATTTTCATAAATGAGACCCGACCCCGTTTCTTGTCGATTCGTGCTCACATTTTCACTGCTGCTTTGTTCAACGTTGTCCTCAATCCACTTTCTCCAGCGGTCTGCGTCAAATCCAAAGTCTTGTCCGGTTTTCAGCTTCAATGATTTGTAAGCTTCTTCTTTAGACAAGTAAGCGCGACTGCCCGGGCGAATACGTTCTTCCAAGTTCCGAACCAAACCTTCAAGAAAATCCATACGCATGATTTTCAACCTACGGTTAAACGTGTCTGGAAAAGAGTAAGTTGTTTATGGCAACATTTCCTGCCGTCATCTGGCAGTTGCGATTCGGCCTCTAATCAGCGTTGTCTTTGATTGTTTCTACATCCAAAACCTGAATGTCACTTGACATTGGCTTTTCGACTTTCAGCCCTTTCGTCCACTCAGCGACGCGCTTGTAAGCCTGCTCAAATGTTAAATGACGTTCCTTTGCAAGAAATTTGCTGAGAAAAAAACTGCCATATCCGAATGGCACTGCCGGTTTTTACGTAAGGACTTACGCTACGCAGCGGCTCCAAGTTCGGCGCGACACTGGTCTCTCGGTTTGGTCATCAGCGCAATCAGCTTCGGCCGGCGTTTATTCTTGCGCGGTTCGATTCGGCCAGGCCGGTGGCCAACCCGTTCGCTACTTGAAGCCGCTTGGCCAAGATTCGAAAGCTCCGGCGTCGCGCCGATCACCGCGCAAAGTAACCAGTTGGTGCCCAACAGTTGCAGCGTTGTTGTGAAACTCAAACTTCGTGGATCACGTCCGCTCGTGGCACAGGATTGAAGCATCTTCAGGCGAATCAGATTGTACGCCAACAAGCAAGACCAGAGTTCGGTGCGAACCATCGCGGGAGTTTTCGCGCGAAGGATGTCCATCCCTAGCGAACACTTGATGCTGCGGATATCAAGCTCCACCAACCAGCGACTTTGATACACCGAACCAATCCACGCAGCCGAATAAACTTTGCGGTCGGTGATCGTGGTGGCGATGGTAAATGCTGCGGGGCGAAAGCCCGCCTGCTTCACTTGAATGTCAACCAAGCGGATCTCGATGGTTTTCGGTTGGTCGGCATACTGCTCAGGGCTCATCCCATCGGGACGTTGCGGTCGATCCCAGACCACAAGACGTTCGCGCTGGTTGAGCCGGCGCGCGCCCGCAGGATGATCGTCTCGCTTGTGATGATTCTTCATCACGACTTGTACGCCGCGCGATTGACAGGCCGCGACCAGCCAGTAGCTGCAGTAGTACGAATCGGCAACCAGAACATCGCCAGGCTGCAAGGTGTCCAGCAATTGCAACAACCAAGCGGTTTCGCCGGTTTCTTTTCCCGAGTACGGTCCGCACGCCAAATCCAGCAGCCTTCCCGTGGTCATCGAGATCAACGACACACATCGCAAGATCGGAAAACCAACGCCATCACTTTGCGCCGAATGCTGCGGATACTCCTCTTGGTTCTCCGGCGTGTCGGCCGCGGTGATGGTGAATCCATCCACGAGCAAGATGCGACCGTGGGCGGCCCTGGACTTGACGTTGGCTACCACTTCCGGAGACAAGGCGGATTCCGCTTCTTCCTCGGTCTGCACCGCGTCTTGGTCAACGGCCTCTTCGGCATCCGCAGCCAAACGCTTGGTGATGTCTCGCACCACTTCATACGGAATCTTGAGCCGCGCCCGGCAGTACGCCCCCGTGTTCGTGTCACACACGCGCCGTCCTAAGACCGCCCACAGCGCGGCAACACGTAGCACCGCGGCTTTGCAACTGCGCTGCTCGTTCGCAAAAAACACCTGAGAGACGAGTGCCCACAGCGTGATTGCCGAAGTAGAAACCGCGTCCTCATCGTTCCCGAAATCGACCTGATGCTCGTCGAACGCTTCTTCAAAGCGCGCGTCATCGATGGCATCGACCAAAGGCAATTCATCATTCTGCATCATCGAACGTTGAAAAATAGAAAATGATGATGCACCGAAACAAGAGAATTTTGTAAAAGACATGAGACCTTCCCTGGTCAGTGAATCGCACACTCGGCCAGAGAAGGTCGCGCCGTCGCGAGGTTTACACCAGGGAAGGTTTCGCCACAATCCCGGCTGCCACGCTTCGGCAAAAATTCGAAAAACAAATCGTAGCAGCACTGCGACTCTCGATGCTGCGCCTATTTCAGCTAAAATCCACGGCAGTGCCATTCCTGCCATATCCCTTCTTATACATTGTTTTAGTTGCCTCAGCGTCATCGCAACCACTGTTAATGCAATTCACGAACTCTCGAACCAGTAACGAAAAGTCAAAAATTTTAAGTACTTCATAGTTATTGAGGTCAATCGACTGGATACCAAAGGAAGAAACGGGGTCGGGTCTCATTTTCATAAATGAGACCCGACCCCGTTTCTTGTCCACACAATGTGAGTCTTCCGCCGTCCATCGCTCAACGACAACAAGAAACTCATCATGACAGCAAAACCGATCGCTCCGCCGTAAGTCGCGGCTTGTGTCGATTGAATCTTGCCAAAAACCGCACCCACGCCCCATCCCAGTCCGCCGACGAAGGCCCAATGCAACGAATTCAACACGCGAAAAAGCAGGATGACGGTCAGCAGCGAACTTCGGCCGATCGTTGCACTCGAATCTTGATCACTCGTCGAGTCGTCTGTCATTTGGCCAAGTCCACCATGGGATTGCACGTCCAAGGTCATCAGCTTCTCAAGCCAGCCGTTTGCATCAACTTGTCCGTTTCGCAATAAGCTTCTTCCACCCACTCTACAATCTTGTCGGGCTCCGGCGAGTATTCAAGTTCGATGGAGATCGCTCCGTCGATGTTTAAATCTTTGATCTCATTTAAATAAGGCGCAAAGTCGACAACACCGCGGCCCGGCGGTAAGTCGCCGTGAACCTTGCCGTCGCAGTCCGAGATGTGAACATGGATCGCTTTGCCGTGCAGGCGGCGAAGTTCTTCGGGCTGCACGTCGGCCAGCAAAAGATGTGACACGTCGATGTTGGCTTTGACCGCTTCGTGGTTGCAGTCGCCGATAAAACGGACCATCGTGTCGACGTCGTTGACCAGCGAAAGTTTGAACGGCTCCAATTCCAAAGCAATTTTCATGCCCAGATCGGCCGCATAGTCTCCCAAAATCCGGCAGTTTTCGACGCCGGTCTTCCATTGCTCTTCGGGCGGAATCACTTCTTGCTGCCAAATGTACTCGCCGATCACCAACAGCACATTGTCAGCTTGATACTCGTAGGCCAGATCGAGATAGGCTTTCACCCGCTCTATGTGGAACTGCTGCACGCTGGGACTGAAATCGATCAGGCCCACCGCCACACAAGGGATCGACACGATCGGCAAGTCCAGGCGGTCGCATTCGTCTTTGATCAGCCGTCGTTCGCGGATGTCAATGTCCAGCGGATCAACGAAGATGTCGACGGTGTCGAAGCCGATTTCCTTGGTCTTTTGCAAGCCAAACACGGTGGGCTGAGACGCTTGAACCCACGCGGAATTGATTAAACCGAGTTTCATCCAACGGCAACTCCCGATAAGATGATGCGGAGGGCGAATGACACAAGTCCGACGTGCCAGCAAGAGAACGTGAGCAATCGTCACTGGCACATCGGGCTGCTGCTCGAATAAACGGATAATAACGCTCGCCAGCCCAGTTGCAACCATACAGGAAAGATGCATGAGTGAATCGCAAACGGAAGAAAAAAAGAACACCCCGCTAACCGATCTGGCCGTTCACGTTGTGTCGATCTTGCTGGCCATCACCTTTGTTGGCGCCGCGTTGTTCAAGTTGATCACATGGGAAAGCACCGTCGAGCAATTTGAGCGGTTTGGATACGACCCGTGGTTCATCTGGGTCACCGTGCTCGTGGAACTTGTTGGAGCGGTACTGATCGTGATGTCGGAACCGCATGTCAAGTCTTGGGGCACGACGGTGATCACAACCACAATGGTCGCCGCCATGTTGAGCCATTTGAAGGCCGGCGAACCGGGTGAAATGATTCCGCCACTTGTCGTCATGCTCATGGCCATGTTCGTCGCCTGGTATGGGCCGATGAAACCCTCGGACGAGGAGATCGCAAGGCAAGAGCGGCAGCGCAAGGCACAGGGACAAGGGACAGTTCAGAATACGGCGGTCTACTACGCCACGGTCACAATGATGATCGTCAGCGGTTACTTCGGTGTTGTCTATATCATGGGTTCGGGCCCTTTTGTACACGATGGAAGCCTGAGATTCGTGGTAGCGGGAATCTTTTTCGCAATCGCGGTGATTTGCTATTCGATGTCCGCGCCGAAACCTGCCTATGATCGGGATGCGGAGGCCAAGAAGAAACACGCTCCCAGTCGTTGATCGCTGCCGCTCGCGTCATTACGTGTGTGCCACTGGCTCAGCCAGTGTCCGAGTTGACTTTGGTCTATCGGGCACACTGGCAGAGCGAGTGGCACACCAGCACCACCCATTACTTGTGAGGAAAAGTTGGCAAGTCCCAGTCAGTCCGGAGTCTTCAACAAGGTGAAAGATCGCCGCTTGGAGACATTCACCGAGAGCATCAGTTTTGATCATCGATTGTACGCTCACGACATCGCGGGATCGATCGCGCATGCCCAGATGCTGGCCGCTGGCGGCATCCTCTCCAACGGTGAGTGTCAGCAGATTGAAAAGGTGCTGACCGAGATCCGCGCGGACATCGAGCAAGGCGACTTCGAATTCCGTGACGAGTTGGAAGACATCCACATGCACATCGAACAAGCGTTGATTGACCGCCTGGGGGATGTGGGACGCAAACTGCACACGGGCCGCAGTCGCAACGACCAGGTCTCGACCGATTTTCGATTGTGGGTGCGAGACGCGATTGATGAAATCGACGGATTGCTCAAGGCGCTCCAGATCGCCTTTGTCGGACGATGCGACGAGGATGCGGACGTCATCCTGCCAGCTTACACGCATTTGCAACGAGCACAGCCGGTGCTTGCCCCGCATTATTGGCTCGCGTATGCCGAGAAATTCGAACGAGACCGAGGCCGCCTGGCCGATTGCCGGCGACGTGTCAACGTGTGCAGCCTGGGCACGGCGGCATTGGCTGGCACGTCGATCCCGATCGACCGGGAGGATGTGGCCCAGCGACTGGGCTTTGACAGCGTCGTCGCCAACAGCATTGATGCCTCAAGCGACCGAGACTTTGCTTTGGAAACGGCCTTCGTGCTGTCGGCGATCGCCCTGCATCTGAGCACGTGGGCCGAGGAATGGATCCTGTGGTCGACGGCCGAGTTTAACTTCCTCCAACTGCCACAAGAATTCTGTACCGGATCGTCGATCATGCCGCAAAAGATCAATCCGGATGTGCTGGAATTGACGCGAGGCAAGTCGGCACGCGTGGTGGGAAACTTGCAAATGCTGATGACGCTTGTCAAAGGATTGCCGTTGGCATACAACCGCGATTTGCAGGAAGACAAACCGGCTTTGTTCGATTCCGCCGACACTGTCAAAGCGTGCCTCGATCTGGCCACGCCCATCGTTGCCGGCGCGAAGCTGAAACGCGATTCGATCGCTCAAGGACTCGACCGAGGATTCTTGGATGCGACGTCGTTGATGGAGTTTCTCATTCGACGAGGCACGCCCCAGCGCAAAGCTCATCATCTGGTCGGCGAGCTGGTGCGGATGGCGATGGACCGCAATGTTCGGCTGAGCGATTTGACGCTGGAAGAAATTCAGAGCGCGGATGCAACGCTAGATGAGGCGGTGTTTGACGTCCTCGGTGTCGAGAAGGCCGTCGAAGCGTTTGTCAGCGTCGGTTCTACCGCGCCAAAAAAAGTGGCGGCGCAAGTCGAGCGATGGAAAAAGCAACTGGGGCTTTGAACCGCGATGCCTACGATTCAAGAGATCTGCGATTTCCTCGATGAATTTGCTCCCAGCGAATTGGCGGCGGACTGGGACAATGTGGGCCTGCTCGTTGGCGATCGTGTGCGAGAAGCCGGCAAAGTGATGACCTGCCTGACCGTGACGCCAGACAGCGCTGAGGAAGCGGTGCAGGAGCAAGTTGATTTGATCGTCTCGCATCATCCGTTGCCGTTTCGATCATTCAGACAGTTGACCACCGATACGACGCCTGGCCGGCTGTTATTACAGTTGATCGAGGCAAAGGTCGCGATCTTTAGTCCGCACACGGCATTCGATTCCGCGGCGGCGGGCATCAATCAACGGCTGGCGGAAGGACTCGGGCTGGCCAACATTGAGCCCATCGAGCCGGTGGAACTCAAAGATGGGACGGGTGGCAGCGGGCGAGTCGGAGTCTTGCCGAACGACTCGACATTGTCCGACATGGCCCAGTTGCTACAAGAGTTTCTGTCTCTCGACGGCTTGCACATGGTGGGCACATCCGACCAACGAGTCACCAAGGTGGCCATCGGTTGCGGAAGCGCAGGACATTTCATTGAAGACGCGTGTCGGTTGGGTTGCGATTTGCTGGTCACGGGTGAAACGAATTTCCATACTTGCTTGGAAGCGGAAGCCAGCGGCGTGGCGCTATTATTGCCGGGCCACTATGCCAGCGAGCGTTTCGCGGTCGAGGGACTTGCCAAGGTCATCGCTGGTGAGTTTCCAGGCTCAACGGTCTGGCCAAGCCAACGCGAGTCCGATCCGCTGCGTTGGTTTGCCTCATAACGATGTTGATTCCTTATTCCACCGACGCGCCACTGTACCACTGGCCGGTCACGACGGGCGCGATGATCGGCGTCAACTTGATGGTGTTTGGCTGGTCGTTTTCCAATCCGGAAGCGGCCTACGAATACACACTGTGGTACGGCCAGGGGCTGCATCCGATTCAATGGATCACTTCAAACTTCCTGCACGGTGGTTTCGTTCATCTCTTCGGCAACATGATCGGTTTGTGGGTTTACGGGTTGATCGTGGAAGGCAAGTTGGGATGGTGGAAGACGCTGGCGGTGATGATGGGCATCGGCATCATTCAATGTGCTGTCGAGCAAACGTTGACGCTGGGAATGGAAGAGAGCTATTCGCTGGGTTTTTCGTCGGTGATATACGGGATTATGGCGATGTGCCTCGTGTGGGCACCAATGAATCATGTCCATTGCTTGTTCATTTTCTTCTATCGGTTCATTACGTTTGAAATCGCCGTGTTGTACCTGGTCGGCATCTATCTCCTTCTGCAAATTGGTGCGCTGGTGCTGTTGGCGGAGTTCTCATGGGGCAGCGAAGTGTTGCATCTGATGGGCGCGGCGATCGGTGCGGGTCTGGCGATTACGCTGCTCAAGACCAAAGCGGTGGATTGTGAAGGGTGGGACGTATTTAGCGTGTTTCTGGAGAAGCAAGGCGTGTTGTTGGGACAGTCGAAAGAAGACGCCGAAGCGCAGCAAAAAGCCAAAGAAGAAAAGAAACAGGCCCTGGAAGCTCAACAGCAGCAACTCGACCGTCGTCAAGAGGCGCTGCAACGTGTGCGCCAACTGATGGGACAAGGTCAACCGCGGCAGGCCCTTCAATTTCATCAACAAATGTTGGCTGAGTCGCATGACTGGCAGCTCGCCGAAGCGGACCTGCTGCAGCTCATTGGGGCGTTGCAACATCAACGGTTGTGGCGCGAATCCGTCCCCGTGATGATTGAGTTCTTGAAAAAGCATCCCGCGAATTCCGATCCGGTGCGTATCAAGCTTGCACACGTACTGATCGCGGCCGAGCGCCGGCCCGCTCAAGCGCTCAAAGTGCTTGCCAAGCTCAATCCGGCACTGATGATGCCCGCGCTTCAAAACCAGGTGGCCCAACTCGAGGCCCAAGCCACCGCCATGCGGCCACAGCTTCCTCACGAAGTTGCGGATCAAGATTGGTGAGCGAATCGGGCTAGGCGGCAACCGGACAGAGATCGTATTGCACCATGCGTGCGTGCAGCCCGCGCTGTTTTAGCATTTCGATGCACCCTTCAGCTTGTTTGCGGCAACGATAAACGTGGTACATCTGCCAGGCGTGTTGGTGCGACAATTGAAACTGAACGCGGTATTGCGGGGCAAGGCCACCGCCCGCACTGTTGACCGCCACCGTATGAATGGAGAGGGTGGTCTTTTTCATCGCAGAAATCCCAATTGTGATCGTCAAAAAGAAAGCTTCCTCCAATGGTCATCGTCCCGCCAAGCCAGGATTGATTACAGAAATATCAGAAAAGGAAGTGGACGCTGATCGATTGTCTTTCGACGTCCAGCGCCGATTCAGATGGCGGCAGTTTCGGATTGATCGCGTCGCGACTCACCAACCCATGACCATATTGGATTCAACCGCTTTGCGAGCCCGTTCCAGATCCGTGCCAGTTTCCTGCATGTAAAGTCGAATTGCGTGAACTTTGTCGCCAGCGGCCTTCGACAGGCAATCGCGGGCCACAGCACAGGGGTCGGACGTGTCGCCAGTCAGCCCTAAAACGCCTTTGGAAATGACCCAGGTGTCACGCGGACGCTTGGTCACACGAATGATTTCGTCGTGCGGATAAGCCTCGGCCGAGACATTTTTGGCGGCGGGTTCGTCGCTGGCCCAGGTGATGATAATGTGATGATCCGTCTCGATCTCGTAGAGTGGCATGGCCGAGTTCCTCCTTTGTTGAATGTGGCTGGACTTTGATCGTAGGACTCTGTCGCCAATGCGTCAACTTCTGATCCAACGAATTCCGCGGGCGTTGCGGAATTCCGCCACACTCGGGCCGCGCGGTAGTGAGCGTTGGTGAACACGCAGCCCGTTGGGCGCGGCGGTTAAACCAAGAGCCTACTTCGACTGTGTTGCCAGCCAGCCAATTGCGGTTGGCATGTCCCCTTCATGGCCACCGTTGAAAATCGTCACGCGAACGGGGCCCGCAACGCGGCGAAAAAGAACTGAGTGCTTTCGTTTTTCCTGCACGCGGACGTTCCCCAAGAGCGACTTGGGAATCACACGCTCGTTGGTCATCGTGCCAATTTCGTCGGCCGACAGCTTTTGTTGCGGTTTACCATTCACGTCAGCCAGCCGGTTGAACGCCAGCAACGAATGACTGACCAGCACGCTTCCCGTGTGCCCGTCGTTAATTCCCGCGTTAATGTCGATAGAGACGCCTTTTGCCGCGTCAAAATGAAACAGCGGCGAGCGGCGGCGATATTGCTCGTCAACTGCGTCTGACTTTCCCGGTGGTCCGCCGCAAATCTTCTCCAGTTCGCCGGCGTATTTCAACTTGCGATTGGTTGCTTCGCCATGCCATGCGGCCAGATCGGAGATGGGTACCCAAGCGCTAGCCCCCGCCCAAAGCTGCGGCGCGCGGGTCGCCATCACCAGCGTCATATGCCCGCCGCCCGACGCCCCCACAACATAAATGCGTCGCTCGTCAACCTTCGCGCCGCGTTTCATATAGTCCACCGAATCCAACACATCCTGCACGGCCAAATCCGAAGCACACGCCTGGGGCCGAAGATTCGGCCCACGAAAATCGGGATGCACCAGCGACCAGCCGCGACGCTCGCATTCGACCAGGCATTCTTCAACGAATCCCTTTTGCTTATAATTGCCGCTCCATGTGTGCAACACAACCAGCAAAGGTGCTGGCGACTTTCGTGCATCATCCGGGACAAACAGTCGGGCCGATTGCAGTTTGCCGTCACTGGAACTTTTGATCTGAACCGTTTGTAGCTCGGCCGCTTCGAGGGATTCACAGATCAACAAAACGACAACACAAATGGCACGTTCAATGTTCATTGTCTTCCCGCACGAACGTTTGTAGCTGAATTCGTGAGAATTCAGGATGTGTGTCTGAATTCTCACGAATTCAGCTACGTTTGACTGTTCTACTGGACTGTGTGTTTCAATTGCAACTGGTCATTGCGTGCGGCATCAGACAAGGTGACCTGCCCTGTCCAACTCGCGCCGCCAACTTTGCAAACTGCCGCGGCACCGTCGCCGCAATAAAAATATGTCAGCGCGATGCGCAGCCGCGCCACGCCCTGGGCTGCCGTGAGGGGAATGCGAAAATCGAGTTGCGTGCCGAGACTTTCAATCTTCTGCGGTGTGGACTGAAAATCAGCGGACACAATCTTGTCGCCGTCCACAACTTCGACTTGATAGCTCGTAGGCGCGACCGGGTCTAACTTGAAGCCGTCCGGCAACTTCAATTCAATCGAAACATTCAGTTGATTATCGGTCGGCTTGATCGTGGTCGATGCGAACGACGTTTGTTTCACATTTGATGGCGGGGCAATTCGAATTGGCTCGTCGATGCCGGGAGGTTTGAGCCCGTCGATCATGAGCGTCTTGACCGCGAAGTCGCCGGCCAGATGGATGACCCTTACAAGGTGGTTGTTCGTGTCGGCAATGTACAGCTTGTCCGCGGCGATGCTTAATCCGGCCGGTTCGTCGAATCGTGCTGGCGTGTCGCTTCGCCCCGGCTCGAGATCTCCCGCGATGGTTTTGAGCGTAAGTGTTCTTAAGTCGATGACTTTGATTTTGTTGTTGTAGGTGTCCGAAATGTAAATGCGTCCGTCGTGATGCGCGACGCCGATCGGATGCTGTAACATACCCGGCCCAGCTTTGCCTTCACGATCGCCGAAAGTGAACAATCTCTGGTCGCGCAGCTTGGCCGTGCCGATGACGGTTAGTACTTTGCCGGTCGAGAGGAATGGAACAGCTCGAATCGAGCTGCCTTCGCTGTCGGCGACGAAAAGCCAGCGGCCATCCGAAGTCAAACCACTGGGTTGGGCAAACGCGGCGTAATTCTTTTGAAACGCTGTGCGCGCCAGCAGCGGTCCATCAATGATATCTTCAGCACAACTTCCCGCGAACGGAAAGATCCTCGAGTGATCAGCCGTCATCTTCCAGATTTGATGTTTGCCGGCCATCGCGATGTACAACTCATCGTCGTGTACGCACAAGGCCCACGGGCTGGAAAGCGAACTGTATTTCGGGCGACCGGCCACGCGCACCGTGAAATCGCGTGACTGTCTGCCAGTGCCAGCGATGGTGGTGACTTGCTTCTTTGCCAGATCGACGCGGCGGATTAAGTGGTTTTCGGTGTCGGCGACGTAGAGTGCCCCTTTGTGCAACACCGTCCCCTGTGGATGATCGAACGAAGCGTCTTGATAACCGCCGTCTTGGCGGCCGATCGCGCCGGAGCCGACGACATCGACCAGCGTGCCATCCAATTTGGTGATCACGATGCGGTTGTGGCTGCTGTCGGAAATAAACAGGCGATCCGACGCTTCATCCGCCTGGACTTTGCCGGGAAATCTCAACGGCGTCTCTTTCGCCGAGTAGCGTTCCAGGTCGAACCGCAGCGGCGTCTCGTCCAACAGACGCTTGCGTCGATACGTCGACACCACGCTACTGAAAAACTTGTCCAGCGTTTCGAACGTCGCTTCGCCACTGTGCACGGCAATGACAAATCCTTCCGGGTCGATAATCCGCAACGACGGCCAGGCATTGACTTCGTACCTGGTCCATAGAACTCGTCGAGCATCGTTGACCACTGGATGGTCTATTTCATATCGCAAAACCGCTTCGCGGATATTCTCGGTGTCGCCTTCCGTAAGAAACTTGGCCGAATGGACGCCGATCACGACAAGCTGGTCTGCGTACTTCTGCTCCAGCTTGTGCAATTCGGGCAGAATCTGCATGCAATTGATGCAGCAATAGGTCCAAAAATCAAGGACCACGAACTTGCCGCGGAGCTGCCTCAGATCGAGCGGTCCGGCGGTGTTGATCCAATCCCCACCACCGTCCAACGAAGGTGCGCGGACTCGATTGGGAAGCTTGCTGATTCGCTGTGCGAGAACGTCCTGCCCGACTAGCACGACGACGATTGTGCTGATGACGGCAAGCTTCGGGATCGATCTAGTCACGAGTTGCTCCGGCAAGATTGATAACGATAGATTGTACCAATCACGGAAGTCGATGACAAAAACGTCGTCACACGGGTAGTGTTCTAGTTTGCCGATTCAGACTTCCGAAACTTCGGAAAACTTCGGAAGTCTTGCACGGAATGCGAAGTGAACAACCCACGATAACTCGTGAAGAAACCAAAAAGAGGCTGGCCATCCGGGCAGACGAGGGGCAGGTACGTCTTACCACAGCCAGCCAGCCAAGACTAAAGTTTAGACAAAATTCTTTGATTGCTCAAAACAGTATCGTATTAGAGTCTCTCATAGCGTTTTCTTCAATTCAACGACGGATCGTCTGGGGCGTCATGGATGTCGAGTTGGTTGAACAACACTTCCTTGCCAATGTCGTCCGTCACCGTTTTCCAAAGGTCTTCATCGTCGTGAAAAATGTATTCATGCTTGGCGGGTGTGGTGAGCCAGCCGCCCGCATCCAGTTCGTCCTCCAATTGTCCTTCGCCCCAACCGGAATAGCCGATGAACAAACGCAACGGTTCGCCCGTGTTGCGAACGAGTTGATCGAGATTGTCGCGGTCCGTGGCGACGTAAACACCTGGCATGATGTCGCCATCCGCGCACGCCGCATCGACGTGAACGGCGATAATCGGCCCTTGAACGGGACCGCCGAGATGGATGGCGTCGTCACGATCGCTCGGTTCGTCCGCAACCTTTTCCCAGATGTCCTTGATCGTGATGTTGCTGGGACGATTCAAGACAACGCCCAGTGCCCCGTCGTCGTCGTGTTGAATCATCAGCACCACGGTTCGATAGAAATTCGAATCGGGCAACTGAGGCACGGCAATCAGGAGTTGGGCTTGGAGAGAATCCATTTTCTTCTCACTGCGATAACAGTATCTCACGGCAGCCGGGCTGCTTTCACCCAAGCCATTATATTCAACCGGACCACGGAAGTACGCGAAGAATCCTATTTTTTCTCCCAAACTTCTTTCCAAACGCACCCGGCCCAGGACCAGCCGACGCCGAAGCCGACCAGCATGTTCCGCAGCCCGCTCTTGAGCCGGTCGTCTTCACGCAACTCGCTGATCAAAATGGGAATCGTGGCCGAAACCGTGTTGCCATAGTTTTCCAATCCCACAGGCAACCGCTCTTCACTCAAGCCAATGCGTTCGCGCAGTTGCTCTAACATTTTGAGTGTCGCCTGGTGAAACAAATACAAATCGACGTCATCCATCGACAGTTTCGCGTCGGCAAGAATCTGGTCGACCAATCCCGGGATGGCTCCGACTGTGAAGTTGATTAAACTGGGCCCGTCCATGTATAGATCGCTGGGCCAACGGTGCCGGTGGCGAGGTTTGATGGCGTCGTCTTCGGGACGGGCTCCACCTTTGGCCACCAACAGCGTGTCCGCGCCGGAGCCATCCGTGCCGAATTGAAACGCGGACAACGTGGGTTCGTCACACGCATCGATCAACGTCGCGGCAGCCCCGTCGCCAAAGATCGTCCGCAGACTGCGATCCGTCGGGTGAATGTATTTGGAATAGGTTTCGGCCGTGACCAGCAAGACGCGTCGCGCGGCACGCGATCGAATCAAACCGTCGGCGATCGAGAGCCCATAAACGAATCCCGAGCAACCGAGATTAAAATCGAACGCACCAATGTTGGTGCGCAGACCGATTCGTTGTTGCATCAAGCAGGAGGTGGTCGGCAACGGATAGTCCGGCGTTTGAGTACACAACAGCAGAAAGTCGATGCTCGACGGATCAATGTCATACGTTTCAATAAGCTTCTGTGCCGCCGCGACACCCAAGTCCGATGCGCATTCGTCTTCCGCTGCAATATGCCGGCGAGCGATGCCGGTCTTGGAGAAAATCAACTCCATGTCCCAGTTGGGAAATTCGGCCTGAAGTTGTTCGTTGGTTTCCACGCGCGCGGGCAGGTGGACAGTGATAGGACCAATAGCTGCGTAATTCACGAGGCATTCTTCGGTTTGGAGTGCGGCTGAGTTCGTCCTTGAAGCATGGTCAAAATACTCACGCGACGCCAGTCGGTCAATCATGCAAGGATTGACTGATCCGGTTGGACAAAAACTGACGGCAACACGAGCCGCAAACTCGCCGATTTCACCGCGAGTGGAATGCTATCTGGCGTAGACGACGAGACCAAACCCCGTTATCTTTAAGGGTTTATGAGGAGTCTAGCTCGACCGTAAAATGGCCACCAGTGACGATGGTCGCCGGTCGATCCCAGCGTATGAAGCCGTCTTTCTTCTCACGTCCCGTCCCGATCTTCGGCAATGTTGCGGTCGCGATATTGTTTGCGGTCTTCTTTCTTGTGCCATTCGCCTTTCGCGGGGCGCGGCTGGCCGTCAAAAGTTTGACGAACGACGTGAAGGACTGGCTGCCTCCCGATTATCCGGAAACGAAAAAGCTTCGTTGGTTCAACGAGCATTTCATGGGTGAGCAATTCATCATTGTCACCTGGCCGGGTTGTTCGGAGGAAGATCCTCGGTTCCACAAGTTTGTGGAAAAGTTGCGGGCGGAGGTCGCGGACTCCGGTTCTGGACATGGTTTGCCTGATCCGGATTCGACCGTGCAGGACCGCGACACCAATCAAAGTGCCCCCGAAAGCGACGAAGAGCGTGCTCACAAGTTTGGCGACCAAAAGGGACTCTCTTACGCGGGCACGTATTACGAAGGTTGGGGAAGCCATGGCGAGAAGTGGTTGGCCGGTGACGACGATCAGTGGTACTACATTACGCCCGACGGCAAATTGTATCAGTGGTCGGCCAATTCGAATCTTGTCGGATGGATCAGCCGGCGGATTCAATCCGCGATCTATGGCAAGTACGTGGCCCAGGGCAAAGAGGTGGCCCAGTTTGGCGCGGCGCCAACCGACGGGAAGCCAAATGAATTCCACGAAAACCCACAGAAACTGCTGGCTCGTTTGTTCAAGAGCATCGAGACCGGCCCCGAAGTATTGGACGAATTAGCCGGTGACGACGGCACATTGTTGCGTGGCAGCGACGAAGTTGCCGCCGACATTGCACGAGACATCGCGTCGGATCGTTTGACCGGAATCCTGTTCGGCCCGGATACACCCGAGGGGTTCACCTGGGCGCTGGATGACTTCAAGCAATTGGTGCCCGAAGCAAAACAAAGTGAGTTTCCCGGCGGCTGGGAAGAAACCTACGAACAAACCATTGCGAAGATTGTCGACCAGCAGTACGCCGGGAAGCGAGAGAACTTGTTGGCGGCTGTTCCCTCGGCGCGATCCCAGCATTGGCGCAGCGTTTTCGACTCACTCGATGTTGAGCCGTCGGCGCGGCAAACATGCGTCATGCTGACGATGAGTGAAGTGGGTCGCCAAGATCTTTCCCGCGTTTGCGGGCGCGAAGTGTTGGGGAAACCGAAAGGGCGGATTCTGGAATTGGCGGTCAACCAATGCGGGATCGAGGAAGACGAACTTCGCATGGGCGGCCCACCCGTGGACAACGTGTCGATCGATCAAGAGGGTTCGATCACGTTGGTTCGGCTGTTGAACTATTCGTTGATCGTTGGCTTTACGTTGGCCTACCTTTGTTTCAACCGCAGCTTCAAAATGTCGATGATGGTGTTCTTCGTCGGCGGAACGAGCGCCGCGGCGAGCTTGGCAATCATCTTTTGGACTGGCTCGACGCCCGACTCGGTGACGATGTCGATGCCGTCGCTGGTCTATGTGCTGGGACTGTCCGGGGCCGTGCACATCGTCAATTATTATCGCGACGCGGTGGACGAAGGTGGGCATGAAGGTGCCGCGGTCACTGCGATCGAGCACGGTTGGTTTCCCTGCACGTTGGCCGCGTTTACCACCGCGCTGGGACTCATTTCACTTTGTGTCAGTACCTTAACTCCGATCAACAAATTTGGTTTCTTTTCCGCGATGGGAGTCATGGCGACGGTCGTCGTGCTGTTTACCTACTTGCCGTCGGCACTGGAGGTTTGGGCGCCCAAGGATAAACGCAAAGATCGCGGTGAACGAGAAAATGGCGGACTGGGATTCAATGTGGGACAGCGCGTCAGCCACATGTGGGAGCAAATCGGTGATTGGGTCGTGACGCGCAATGTGCTGACGGCTACGACTTGTGTTTGCGTGCTGGCGGTGTTTGCCATTGGGTTGCCAAAGATCGGCGCGTCGGTCCAGTTGCTGAAGATGTTCGACCAAAAGTCCGTCATTATCCGCGATTACAAATGGATGGAATCGAACCTCGGCAACCTGGTTCCCATGGAACTGGTCGTGTCCGTCGATTCCGAATCGCTTCGCGCTCCGCTGGACGAATTGGACGACCACGCCGATAGCGCGACAAACCCGAATTTGCAGTACAGTTTTCTCGAACGTGCCGAGATCGCGGCTCGCGTTCAAGAAGTCGTCGAGTTGGAATTCGGCGACGATGCCCGAGGAATTGTTGGGCGGGGGATGTCTCCCGCCACGTTCATTCCTCCCTTGCCTGGTCCCGATGGCGGGACGATCTTTGGCCCGCGCAGCGCGTTTAACAGCAAACTTGAGTCCGGCCGCGAAGAACTTCTGCAGACAGACTATCTCAGCATTGAAAACGACGACGATCGCGAATTGTGGCGAGTCAGCCTGCGGCTAGCCGCGCTGAACAACGTTGACTACGGCGACTTCGCCGACCAGTTGAAGCTGGCCGTCGAACCGGTGATGGCCGCCTATCGTTTTCGCAATCGCATCGTACGGCAGATTCTGGAGTCAAAAGACGAAGATCGTGCCCCCAAACACTTGGCCAGCGTCGTTGGTTCCAAGGTGTTGATCCTCGGGGCGGACCCCGACGAGTTCGATCGGGAACGCGGCATCCCACGAACCGAAGAGACGCCGATCAACCAAACTGCCATCTTTGCCCATTCGCTTGACGAACTGCTGCGAAACCGTGGTTTTCGCCGGGGAACCAACGAGAAAACACCGCTCGTGTGGCGCAATCCTGAATCGTTTCCACCCGATTCAAAAAAAGACCAATGGTCGCAAGCGCTGGGAGCGTTCGATTTGGTCGTCGTCGCCAATGACCACGGCAAATATGATTTGAAGTTTATCCAGGACCATGCCAACCAGGTGGTTGACGCTCGTAATCATCGGTTCGATCTCGACAACCCCAAGACGGCCGAAACGCGTCACACAGATTTGGATGAAGACACCACGGTTTTGGTCGCCTACACGGGGATCGTGCCAATCGTTTACAAGTCGCAATGGGCTTTGATGCGTAGCTTGAAAGACAGCATCGGGTTGGCGTTTGTGATGATCGCCTTCGTGATGATGCTCTTGCTGCGAGACTGGCAGCGACCGGTTGGTCTGGACAACACGTTGAATGTTCGAGCCGGCATGGTATCGATGTTTCCCAACGTGTTTCCAGTCATTCTCGTGTTCGGTGCGATGGGGCATTTGGGATACACGGTGGATATCGGGTCGATGATGACGGCCAGCGTCGCGATGGGAATTGCCGTCGATGACACGATCCACTTTTTGAATTGGTTCCGGCTCGGTTTACGCGAAGGACTGTCGCGCAACGAAGCCATTAAACTGGCCTACAACCGCTGTGCCACTGCGATGACACAGACCACGCTGATCGGCGGCTTCGGACTGGCCGTTTTCGCCGCCAGCACCTTCACGCCGACGCAGCAATTTGGCATCTTGATGCTCTTGCTGTTGGCCGCGGCGTTGATTGGCGATTTGATCTTTTTGCCCGCGCTGCTCGCCGGACCACTCGGCAAATACTTTGAACTCAAGAGTGCCGAACTGCAGAAGACTGACCAGGAAGTCCCCGTCGAATCGGATGTGTCACCAGAGCCGTCCGACACGGATTCCGCTTCGGACAACGGATCGGCAGCATCTCGAAACAAGACGCCTCATTCGAGAAAAACGCCCAGCGTGGCGAAATCAGAAACGACTTAACGATGGAGCGCCGCCAACGCAAGCGGCGTCGCAATCAGCGGATCGTCTTCTTTGCCGTCGAACTTTTCGTTTTGCCACGATCCATCCGTTCGTTGTCTCTTCATCAGCTCACGCTGAATCTCTGCGACACGGGTGTCGCCTTGTTCTTCGCATTGGGACAGTGCATGGGCTGTCGACCAGCAGTAATAATAGTAGTACGCCTCTCGAACCGCTTTGCGGCTTTCGACAAATTGCCCGGGGTGTGAGGTCGCGGAAAAATGCTTCATCAGCCAACCCCGTGCGGCAACGACTCGCTGGTGATCTTCCTGGAGTCCGCACAACCGCAGCGCACGCAAACCGTCGGCCGTGGTACTGCCGTACGAGCGAAAGCATCGCACACCAGTCGAAGCGGTTTCCATGCCCGCTTTGTTCCGAACCTGATCGGTGGGCGAAAAGAAAAAACCGCCATCGTCAAAGTCCGTAGCGGACGCCGCATTGGTCGCAAAATTCTGACAGCGCAAGACGAATTGACGAATCTCACGGATCCGAGCTTCATCGGCCGCCACTCCGGACCGGCGAAGTGCCGCCAATCCGATAAGCGTCGCCGACAGATTGGGACCAGGAAAGATGTTCCCACTTGTCTTTGTCCAGCGCGGTGGAAACGGTTGATATCCCCAACCGCCAAACCGCGCGTCCGTTGGCTTCCAGCCGTTATGACCCCCATAGCGATGTTTTTCGAGATATTTCAACAGCCGGTCGACAGGTTGATTCGCCTTGTCCAACACGATCGACGCAAAAGCCGAACTATACACGGGGTACGTGAAGTTCATCTCGCCTTCCGCAAGTTTGATGAGATACTTGCGAGCAAGCTCGACGGCCAACGAAACGGCCTGCGTTTTAACAGGCAACTCGTTCAATACGAAGGCAATGAACGGCGTCAGCTCCGAGCCACCGCGTAGCACGCCATATTGCTCAGATCGCCAGGCACCGTCCGGCGATTGTTTCGACAAGACAAATTCGACCGCTCGTTGGATCGCCCGATGTTTCGAACTGGCATCGACAGCGCTGCAATGCGAAGCAAAAACCAAACTCCCCGCCAGCCCACCCAGACACGCAGACGTCCAATCACGCCGGGATAAATGCTGCGAATGTAAATCTGTACTTAACATGTCGATGTTTGGACTCTCTTTAATCATTAGAACTCGCGTCGTGACAAAACGTCAAGCGATAGGGACATTTGGTAGTGTCCTAGTTGCGTGGGGCAGGTTTCCAACCTGCCGATCTCACTGTTCGCGGTGACAGGTTGGAAACCTGCCCCACATTGTTAGGACACCACCGGACGTTTCCATCGCCACGCAACCTTGCGATTTCGCGGTTTTCCAGCTACCATCAAAGCCTAAAGAGATATCGATTTCGCCATCCTTTCCAACCCGCGTTTCACGTCCCCCCTAGCCCGCGATTTCTTTTATGACCTTTCGTTCGTCCCGTCTGATTTCCCAGTTCTTTGCGACATGCTTCGTTCTGCTGGTCGCCGCGGAAACGAACTCCGCTGAAAGAACGAATAAATCGCAGCACGGTGAATGGATTCGCCGACAGCAATGGTGAAACGTCCGAACTAACTGCTTAACCTATGAACCCCCATGAGAGACTTGATGTACAAAAACCTATTCTACGCGCTGTCGTTCGTCATCGTCATGTTTAATACAGCCTTTAGCAGCCCTTTGATTTATGAAGGTGACCAAGGCGCTGGAAAAGACAAACATATCGTCTTCATCGCCAGCGATCACGAATACCGATCCGAAGAAACGCTGCCCGCATTGGCCCGCATCCTGGCCAAGCATCACGGTTTCAAATGTACGGTCGTGTTCGGCGTCAACAACAAAGGCGAAATCCAACCTGGCGCCAACAATGTCCCTGGCATCGAGGCTCTCAAATCCGCCGACCTGATGGTGGTCTTCACTCGCTTTCAAAACTGGCCCGACGAACAAATGCAACATTTCGTCGATTATCTTGACCGAGGCGGTCCCATCGTCGGACTTCGCACGGCAACGCATGGCTTCAAGATCCCCGGAAACACTAAGTACGCCAAGTATTCCAACGGCTTCGGCGGCGGCGACTACAAAGACGGCTTCGGCCGCCAGGTGCTTGGTGAAAAATGGGCGGGCCATTACGGCGGCAATCATCGGTCGAGCACGCGGTTGGACATCGTACCGGAAAAGAAAGACCACCCGATTATGCGCGGCGTCAAAGACATGTGGGCTCAATGCGGCGGCTACAATGCAAATCCCCTGCAACCAAGCGAAGTGCTCGCCATGGCCCAGCCGCTTTTGGGCATGGAACCCGACTCCGAGCCCAACACAAAAATGAAACCCGTGCCCGGCGCATGGACTCGCGGTTACAAAGGCTCGTCAGGCAACGAAGGACGCGTCTTCACCAGCACCTACGGCGCATCGAACGACATCGAAAACGAAGGTTACCGCCGGCTGCTGATCAACGGCTGTTTTTGGGCGATCGGACTGGAGGAAGAAATCAAAGCGGACGCGAACGTCAGTTTCGTCGGCAAGTACAACGCAACCTGGCGGCGGGGCCGGGGTCGACGCAAAGCCGGCCTGAAGCCCGCGGATCTCGCCGGTTGGGAAACACCGATCGTGCCGTTGCAAGACTAGGCTTTGTCAACAATGAGTTTTGGAGTAGCTGCCGTCGCCAGACGGCGGAAATCCACGCTCTGGCGAGCGTAGCTACGCCAAAATCCTTCGTTGACATTAAACTAGGCGCTCGTTCATGTGAAGATCTCGCGAAACAAGCAGAGGGTATTTCGCATCATTTGCGTTTTGGCTCCGGTTGTTGCGGGCGTCTGCGTCTACTTCGCGTTTCCGCGGCTATTCGATTGGCGGGCCAAGGGCATGGATATGAATCAGGGAGCTTGGGAAGCTTCCTATCGAGAGCGCGGTCTGCCCGTTCCCGAAAAAGGTCCTCGCGAAGGTTATTGGGGCGTTCGACAAGAGAAGGGCATCCCAGATCCCGATTTGGGTTGGCGCGAATCGACACAGTACGTGTCTGAGTTGCTCCATGTCGATGACTACGGCCGTCAGTTTTATATCTCGCGAGCCGAGAGCCACCAGCGAATCCTCATCATCGGCGGAAGCGTGGCGTTCGGCTGGTACGCGTCCAAAATCAAACACACCTACTTCAATGTCCTGGGGCGCGAATTGGAACAACAACAAACTCCAACCGAGATCGTGGTCATGGCGAGCGGTGCCTGGAAAGCAAGTCAAGAGCTGGTCGCTTTGCAACAGCACGCCCCACTCGCCAAGCCAAATCTCGTCATCTTTCTAAACGGTCTCAACGATTTGACAGCCGGGGCCCGCTACGACACCCATTTCGGCGTACACGTCGAAACGTTGGACGGTTCGACCTGGGACAAGTTCTATCACACGCATGATTACGCGGCGCGCGTAAAACATTACCTGCAAAGCATGCGCAAAGCGGCGGATTATTGCGGCCAAAACGGTCTCAAGATGCTCGTCGTATTACAACCTTCGCTGGCCGACCGCGGCAACTTGTCGGAACGAGAAAAAAAGTTGCTCGAAGCATCGTTGGAGCCGCACAAGTCGCGTGCGGCGCTTATGGAAAGCTACGACCAGATGCGCGCGGGTCTACGCGAACTGGCCGAAGCCAAGCACGTTTGGGCGTGCGATTGTTCCAAGGTTTTTGACGACGAAAAGCAGACCACATTTTCCGACCTTTGGCATTTTTCCGACTTCGGCCACAAGATCTTAGGTCAGCGCATAGCGGCTGCCGTGGCGCCGATCTTTTTGCCGGAAACGGACGACGCCGAACTGGATTCCAGCAAGTGATCGCTGTACCAGCGACAAGCCGAGCAATTCACACTGTTATCTCTGGCAACGTGGGTCACCAACCAGTGGCACAAACACTATACTGTTTCGTGCCCCCTTCCTTTACAGCGGCCTGATGTAATGAGTTCAGATTTCGCAAATCTGCACGGCGAAAAACCACCCGCAACCAATTCATCCGTGCCGCCATCCGCCGTGCCCGGTGGAAATGGTTGCGTGCGAATGATGGTCATCTCGGCCATCACGTTGTTCTTTTTGTGTGTGGGTTGTTGCGGATTTGGATATTACGCGGTTTTTTACACCGCCCTGCCGCTCAGTTACATCGAGCGGATTCTTGAAGAGTCGGGCGATGTCGAAATCGAGGGGCTGGCCGGATCGCTGACCAGCGGCTTCTCGGTGAAGCAGTGGCGATGGCGCGACGAAGATGGCAACTGGTCGTCGATGAATGATGTCGAATTTCGTTGGAACGGCATCTATGAATTGGCGAACGAAAAGCGCTTTGTCATCGAGAAGTTTACCGTGGGCAGCGCGGAGATTTACTATCAACCGAGCGATGGATCGACGCCCCGTGCTCGCAAGTCCGATCATCAAGATCTCGAAGATGGTGAAGATGGCGAAATGCCGGATCGTAGCATTCGTGGCACACCACCGTTGCGAGAGTTTCGCATTGATGAGTTTCGACTGTCAAATATGACGTTTATTAACACAGACACGAAGATCCGTTTTGGCATCAATGAAATCTCGGTCGACAGTTTCCAAATGCTCGACGAGCAAATGACGGAACTTGGCGACGTTACGATTGAGAGTGATTTCATTGAGTTTCATTCGGAGCACAGCGGACGTTTTCGCGACACACCGCCGCGGTCGGTGCAAAGGAAGTTTACTGGCGTTGTTCGTTCTGGAATCGACAAGCGTCTGACCAAGGATTTCAAATATGAAGTAGACGTTTGTTTCGCGAAGGATGGGCTTCTGTTTGACGCAGCCCTGTTCGATGGCAAAGTGAAATACTCGGGCAACCCGGATGGGGAAATGAGCGTTCAATGTAAAGATTTTTCGCCAGCCGAGTATTTGACACTTGAAAACACAATTCTTCCCAAGAATGTCAGCGGTGAGTTCCAAGCGAAAAACGCGGCAAAGGGTGGCGATGTCAAACTGACTGTCGCCGCCGAAAGCTCCCTGCAATTGGGAGAGACGAAATTCACGTTTGCCGCGCAAGAATTCGAATTCCCAGAGAACGCAGAATTCACATCCGAAATGACGGCGTCGGGCACGCTTGACGGCGCAGAAGTGAAACTACATTTGACTGTTTTCAAAGACCGAACGGAGTTGGCAATGATTCTCGAGAGCGAAGCAGAAGAAGTCTCGGTGGATCTGTATACCAAAGTGTTTTTCGGAAAACGCTTTGAAGAGCTGAGCGACGAGCAAAAGGCAACCGTCCGCCACATGATGAACCAGCGAAACACGATCATCGACAAGTCATGACCGATCGTCTGCGGGACAAAGTGATCGTCGTCGTTGGCGGAACGACCGGCTTGGGACTTTCCGCGGCTCAAGCGTGCGTGAAAGAAGGGGCCAAGGTGGTCGTCGTCGGCCGAAGCGAACAGAACGCCATTGCCGCGACGAAGGCACTCGGCGCGAATTCGTGTTACGTTGCCGGAGACGCCACGCAGCCGCCCGTTGCCGAAGATGCAGTTCGCATGGCGGTGGACCGATTTGGGCGACTCGATGGTCTCTACCATGTTGCCGGCGGCAGTGGTCGTCGCTGGGGCGACGGGCCGCTTGACGAAATCACCGACGAAGGATGGGAGAAAACGATCGAACTCAATCTCACCAGTCTCATGAATTCAAATCGCGCCGTGGTGCGCCAGTTGATCCGTCAAGGGACGGGCGGCAGCATCGTTAACATGGGATCGGTCTTGTCCGACTCGCCATCGCCGAAACACTTTGCGACCCACACCTACGCCGCAACCAAGGCGGCCGCCGTGGGGCTAACCAAAGCGGCCGCGTCGTACTACGCTGGGAAAAACATCCGCTTCAACATCGTCGAGCCGGCACTGGTCGAAACCCCAATGTCCGAGCGGGCCGCGACGGATTCTGAGATCGTGAAATACGTGGAAACAAAACAACCGCTCGACGGCGGACGCATCGGTCGGCCGGGCGACCTGGATGGCGCGATCATTTACTTGCTATCGGACGAGTCCAAGGTCGTCACCGGACAAGTCCTCAAGATCGACGGCGGCTGGTCGATGACTGAAGGACAACATGACTGAGCAAATGGCATTATGAGCCTAACACCGTCATCGCAGTACCTCGCCAAGTGCCGAGAATTGATCGACACGGTCGAAAGCCAGCAAGTCGAAATCGACACCGCCGCGAACTGGTTTGCCGCATCCATTTTGGCTGGGCGCATGGTTCATCTTTTTGGGGCGGGCCACAGCCGGATCATGGTCGAAGAAATGTGGCCGCGCTATGGTTCCTTTCCCGGTTTCAATCCAATCGTTGAACTTTCTCTGACGTTCCACAATCTCGTCGCCGGTGCGAACGGACAGCGTCAAGCGATGTTCCTGGAAACGCAGACCGGATTGGCCGAGCGAATCCTTCGTAACTTTGATCTATCGGATGAAGACGCCGCGTTGGTCATCTCGTCCAGTGGTTGCAATACAGTGCCGATCGAAATGGCCGAGTTGTTTCAACAGCGCGGCATCAAAGTCGTGGCGATCGTCAGCCGCCAGCATTCGGACGCCAGCCAGTCAAATCATCCCGCGGGTGTGAAGTTAACTGACGCCGCCGATCTTGTACTCGACACGGGTGCGCCGATCGGTGATGCGATGGTTACAATCGAAGGGCTGGAAACGCCGGTCGCTCCCGGTTCGACTGTCGGTGGATGCATGCTGGTCAACACTATCAAGGCCGAAGTTGCGGCACGCCTGGTCGAGCACGGAATTCCACCAAGAGTGCTCACCGCCGGCTGTATTGTCGGCGGTGATCGAGCAAAAGAACTTTTCGAATCCGCCTACGACGAACACGCCCGTCGCATGGCCAAGCTATTTGAAAATGTTGGAACTAGTCGCAATTCCAAAGTGTAGCTGCACTCGCCAGAGTGCGGATGTCCGAGCGAAAAACTCCGCGTTCTGGCGAACGCAGCTACGAGAAGATTAGATTTTGAAACCGCTTTTATTCGCGGACGAAACTTACGATGCAACCCGTTCCACTAAGAACCACCGTTATCGGCAGCTATCCGTTTCCCAGTTGGTTGGAATTCGCCGGCCAGAATCTGGACCAGTTTGGTGACAACGACGTTTCCGAAATGCAAGACGATGCGGTGACGGTTGCCGTTGGCGATCAAATCGACGCCGGGCTGGATGTCATCACGGACGGCGAGCAAACACGACTGGATTTCAACTTGTCGTTTTACGGCTTCCTGGAAGGAATCCAGCTTGAAGCCCGATCGCCAAGACGATTTGGTCCACCGGCACACGACCAGCGCGGAAAACATCGAGTGACTGGCGAACTGCTCGCACCATCTGGTTTGGGCGCCGTTGAGGAATTCCAACGGCTGGTCCGCATTGCTCCCGCTGGTCCCACGCTCAAAGCCAGCGTGCCGGGCCCGTATACGATGAGCGGCCGACTGCTGCCAAACGACCAATACAAAGATCGCTATGACTTGACCGAGGCGCTGCTGCCGATCATTCGCGACGAATTGGTGGCGTTGATCGCAGCAGGTTGCCGCGAACTGACCGTCGACGAGCCTTCGATGAGTTGCTATGCGTACAAGGAAGACCGCCGCCGATTCGTCGACATTTTCAACCGCACGGTGGAACCGATCGTGGGCAAGTGTCGCCTGTCGACCCACCTTTGTTTTGGCAACTTCAAGGGCCATGCCGTTGGGCTGCGACAATACGCGCCGATGTTTCCCGACTTTCTCGATTTCAATGTCGACGAAATCCACGTCGAAATGGCCAGTCGCGAGTTTGCGGAACTGGACGTCATTCAATCCGTTGCCGAGAGAACCGACGTCTCGGTTGGCATCATTGACGTCAAGAGCTACTACATCGAGACGGTCGAAGACATCGTGGATCGCGTCAAGCGCTGTCTGCAATTTGTCTCGCCGGATCGGTTGTCGCTGGCGCCGGATTGCGGGCTAAGTCAAACGGCGCGTTGGGCAGCAAAGAAGAAACTTTGCAACATGGTCGCCGGCGTGCGGCGAGTTCGCGAGGAGTTGGGCTTGTGATCCAACCCGTGTTGAAAGACGACAACTTCCTGGCAGACGTCCGCGCCGCCAACGACACGTCGAATGGATTCCGGCTCTGGTGGTTGGGGCAAAGTGGTTTTCTCGTTCAATGGCGTGGCAAGCATTTGCTGCTCGATCCCTATCTGTCTGATTCGTTGACAAAGAAATATGCCCAGACGGACAAGCCACACGTACGCATGACCGAGTTGATTGTCGACCCCCGTCGGCTCGATTTCATCGATGTCGTGACATCGAGCCACAATCACACGGATCACTTGGACGGCGAAACGTTAACGCCGCTGCTGGAACTGAATCCCGAAATGACTGTCATCGTGCCGGCCGCCAATCAACAGTTTGCCGCGGACCGCCTGGCCATCGATCCTGCTCGATTGACCACCATCGATGACGGCACCACCGTCGAATCTCACGACGTTCGCTTTCATGGAGTGCCCGCCGCGCACGACGAAGTGGAGCACGACGAGCGGGGTCGTTGCAAGTTCATGGGCTACGTGATCGAACTGGGCGACTGGACGATTTATCACAGCGGCGACACGCTATTGTACGACGGCATGGTCGAACGTTTGTCACGATGGTCGATCGACCTGGCGATTTTGCCCATCAATGGCCGTGCACCGCAGCGCCGCGTGGCCGGCAATCTTTGGGGACGCGAGGCGGCGCAACTGGCGTCGGACATCCGTGCCAAACTGGTGGTTCCTTGCCACTACGACATGTTCACCTTCAACACGGCCACGACGGACGAATTCATTGAAGAGGCGCACCGGCTGAAGCAACCGCATCAAGTGTTGGAATGTGGGGAACGTCTTTGTTGTCGCAACCAAAGCTGAGATTCCGTTGCAATCGCCGCTGCGACCTGAAACAATTTCAATTGCAAGGCTCCAAAACAGCCGCTGGCGAATTTCTCCCATCGCTGGCGAAGAAAGGGAACAATCATGCGACTTCTTACATCTGGTGTTCTCGGACTCCTCGTGTTCTCAAACCATCATGGAGTCGGCGATGACCAGTTGCCGGTTGAACACGAAGCCGAAGTTGTTAGCACGCAGGTCCTGCGAGCCCAACTGAAGCAGCGACGTGAAGATCGAAAAATCGAAGCTGCTCTGTTGGAAACCACAAAAATCGAATTCATCGAGACGCCGCTTCAAGATGTCATCGAGTATCTTGAGGACCGGCATGGAATTCAAATTGAGCTGGATACACGTGCCTTAGACGTGGTGGGAATTGGATCCGATACGCCGATCACGCGAGATCTAGCGGGCATTACACTGCAATCGGCGTTGCGAATCATCCTGCGAGACTTGGAGTTGACTTACATCATCCAAGACGAAGTTTTGATGATCACAACGCCGGAAGTCGCGGACAAAATTCCAGTCACACGCGTCTTTTCAATCGGCCAGATCGCCGATGACGACGAATCGAAGCAACAGTTAGTCGCCGCAATTCAAGTCGCAATCGAAATTGACGAAAAACGACTGGCAACATTCAAAGATCGTTTGATCGTCCGTGGCACGTTTGATGAGTTGGCGCGTGTGGAAGAGTTGCTGCGGTTGCTGTCGGACGCTCCTGTCGTCGAAAAGCATGCCGCGCGCCATCCACTGGAACAATCGCTTGGATCCAAGCTGGATTTAAGCGGCCTGGTCAGCGACGTCGATCTCATGCATCTTGTCAAACAAAAGCAAATTGAATTGCTGGACATCAGTGCAAACTCGGTGACCGACCAAGGGCTCGGCCCGATCAGCCAACTCCCCAAGCTGCGGATTCTCAACTTGTCCAGGACCTATATTACCGATGCTGGCGTTGCTCACTTACTCAAGCTCGACCAGCTCAACTCGCTCGATCTGTCGGAAACTCGCATCACGGATGCCGGAATGCTGCAGCTAGAGAAGTTGGTGTCGCTTACCAACTTGACGGTAGGGAGCAGCCAGCGTCATCGAGCAGTGATTACGAAAAAAGCCGTTGATGCCCTGCAAAAGTCGCTGCCTAATTGCAAAATCGCGGCGATGTACTATCAACCAGAGCCCATGAAAGACGGCCCCGCGCGTCGAAAACCTACGGGCGATCCGTTTGGAGGCGGTGGCGGTGCTAATCCATTTGGTGCTCCTGCCGGTGCGGATCCTTTCAAGTAGCCTGGCGGTGCAGCGCTCAGTATTGAAAGAGAAACTCGCTCTTATCGATGATCACCCAGCAGATTTCCTCCAGCGCCATCGCTTTGTCTTCGGTCGTGGCAAAATAGATCATACCCGCCGGCAACTCCCCATCTTCTTTCGTTCGATGCGATCAAGAAACCCGGACGCCTTGAGTATATCAACGTTTCTTGATGATTTCGAAACTTCTCGTGCCTCGACCCAGCCGTGGTATTACTTCGAGCAACTCACTTCGTCGTGCCGCACGACCTCGAAGCCCAACTCTTCGATCATCTTGTAATCGGCCTCCGGTGCCTGTCCTTTTGTCGTCAGGTAATCGCCTACGAAGATCGAGTTGGCGGCGTACAATCCTAGCGCCTGTAAACTACCCAAGTGAATCTCTCGCCCGCCCGCAATTCGCAGCTCGCGGTCGGGATTCGCCAAGCGAAACATCGCCAGCGCCTTCAAGCAATAACGTGGGTTCAATCGATCGGGCTGCTCGAGCGGCGTGCCGTCGATCGGAATCAAGAAGTTCAACGGAATTGACTCGACGCCGATCTCGCGCAATTCCAATGCTATGTTCACCACGTCGGCATCTTCTTCGCCCATGCCGATGATCCCGCCGCTGCACAATTCCATCCCGGCACCGCGGACGGATCGCAGAGTCTCGACGCGGTCCTGGTAAGTATGCGTCGAGCAAATCTCGTCATAGAATCCTTCGCTGGTGTTGAGATTATGATTCACGCGATCGACGCCACACTTCTTCAATCGATCGGCCTCTTCGGGCGACAGCAATCCTAAACAAGCGCAGATTTTCAAGTCATACTTTTCCTTGATCTGCGGCACGATTGTTTCCACGGCGTTCATCTCGCGCTCGCTCGGCCCACGCGCTGATATGACGATGCAATATGTTTTGGCATTCCGTTCGGCCGCCAGCCGCGCCCCGTCCAGCAGTTTTTCGCGATTCAAGATGTTGTACTTCGGAATCTCCGCGGTCGAATCCTTAGATTGTGAACAGTACGAACAGTCTTCCGGACAAAGCCCGCTCTTGGCGTTCATCAGGTAGAATAATTGGACAGTCTTGCCAAAATACTGTCGTCGCACGCGATAAGCCGCGTTGAGCACTTCCAGCAGTTCGTCGTCCGGCGCGCGAAGAATCGCCAGCCCTTCGCTTTCGGTCAATCGATGCCCGCCCAGCACCCGCTCGGCCAATTCGTTCCAATCGGTCTGCAAGCGACTCTCCGTTTCGATCGTAGCATTGAGGGTCTGACTCATCTTCCGTCCTTTCCAACATCGAATGTTTAGGTCAAAATAATACCATGCGTGTTTGTTCATCGTCGATGGCCACTCACATCTTTTCCCTAAACGCGGCCAGGCTTCCGGAGTTTTCTTAAACTTCGGAAGCCTGAAGAATCATGTCACAAAGTCACCTGGTGCGAGTCGGAGCCCTTGGCCGCGTCGGTCGGTTTACGTCGGTCGATGCCGCGTCGTACCCGCGTGGCACTCGCGTGATTTGCCGAACGGCCCGAGGCCTCGAAGTGGGCGAAGTTCTCAGCCAAACGGGCAACAGCCAAACACAATCCGACGGATCACTTCTCCGTGGTGTCACGACGGAAGACGACCTATTGCTGGCCCGATTGGAAAGACACAAAGACGCTGCCTTCCACGCCTGCTCGCAAGCCATCGCCGCCCGAGGCTTCGAGGCCGTGTTGATGGACGTCGAGCATCTGTTCGACGGCCAGTCGCTGTATTTCTACTTCTTGGGAGAAGTCACGCCGGACCTGGAATCGCTCACGGACGAATTGGCCGAGCGTTACGAAGCCAACGTTCAGTTTCGCAGGTTTGCCGAAACGGTTGTCGAAGGCTGTGGCCCAGGATGCGGCACCGAAGAAGCGGCCGGCTCCGGATGCGAAACCGGTGGCTGTTCAACATGCGCTGCATCAGCCGCCTGCAAAGTTCACTAAACGTAGGTCGTGCTCCGCATGACGCAGATCAGGATTCGGACAACGCTCCTAAATCGTCGTCGAGCAGCTTTTTGTCTTCGGCATCGGTCACCGAAGCGGCCTGCTCCTTGGCCTGGGCAAGATACTCATTGGATTTCTCCGCGTTTCCCGCGACCGATTCGGCGCGGGCCAACGCTTCGTAGGCGTAGCCCACAAAGAACGGTTGGTCGGCCGGTGCGGTATCAAGGCACAATTGACCGTAGCGTCGCGCGTTGTCGGCCATTCCAGCCAGGGCGTAGACACGTGAAAGTTGCCAGTAGCCGATAGACATATTTGTTTCGGCACAGTCCGTTCGTTGCGTCCAGTGCCAGACCGACGCGTGTGCCAAACCAATCATCATCTCGTCTTCTTCCGCTGTTCGCTCCGCTTTGTCTATGTACTCCCAAGCCGCGTTAAAACAGTTGGCGGAGAAAAACTTGTGGGCGGCTTCTTTGTCGAATGTGGGTGAATCTGGCATGACAAGTTCCCTAGTTTGCTGTGGCCGAAGTTGCCAAGACTTCGGAAAATGATCATCAATTCAACCGAATTCTTGGCGAATCCGGCTACGGTGAATCAGACGTTAAGTTCAACCACATCCGGTTCTTGCGGTTTCGGTGGTTGACGTGTATCGATCCAGTTTTCCTCTTCGAAGTGCTCAGTGTAGACGCCGTATTCATGGAAGGCGAACCTTTTTGCAAAGCGGTAGGCCCAGCTTTTCTCGGGGATTTCCGAGCCAGGGTTGTACTGCGACGGGCGAGGTTCCAGCGCTTCGAGTTCCGCCATTGCGGTGCCTCGCGCCGTCGAATCTTTGGCGTCGTGCGCTTCGACCAGCTTTTGAATGACGTCCGGGCGTTCGATCGCGATGCACCCGCGCGTGTGCGTGGCGGCCAGTTGGCGGAAGTCGCGAAGGAACTGGGATTCGTTGAACACTTCGCGCAACGGACGCTCGTCGTGAATCGATTCCTTGGAAAACTGAATGACCGGGCACGGTTCGATGTCACCCCACGGGCTGATGTGGTGCGTGAAGCCCGTGACGGACGGACAAAGTGCCCGGCCATCGGCGTCGTAGTAGGCGTCGATGATCATGATCGGTTTCTTGACGCGCATGTCGACGACAAACTGCCGCGCCTGCTTTTGCTGTGCTGACGTCAGGGCGAGATCGGCACAAGCATCGGGTCCCACGGGGCGATAGATGTGAAACCAGGTGTAAAACACGCCTATTTCGATCAGCCGGTCGACCCATTTCTCCTGCAACAGATCGTCAAAATTCGATTGGCACAAGCTCGTACAGACGCCGGTCATCACTTTGTTGTTCAGACAATTCTGGACTCCTTCCATCGACTTGCTCCAGACGTTCGCCTTGCCGCGCCGCACGTCGCTGATGATCTCGCTGCCTTCGATGCTGACCAGCGGCGTGACATTGCCCAGCGCCCGCAATCGCTTGGCGGCCTCGTCGTCGATGAAATGGCCGTTCGTGAACACTTGAAAATAAACGTCGCGATGTTGTTCGAGAATGTCAAACAACTCGCTATGCATAAACGGCTCGCCGCCCAACAAGCCAAAGAACGAGTTGCCCATTGCCTTGGCTTCGTCGATCATCCGGTTCATCGCCGGAATGTCAATTTTCGCTTGTTTGTGATCGACGTCGACCCAGCACCCTTGGCAACGCAAATTGCAACTGTTGATGATCGAGATGTAGAGGTAAGGCGGAAAAAACTCGCCGCGCCGGAGTCGCCGCTTGTGCTTGACCACAGAGCGAAAGCCTTTCACGCCCATGTTCCAAAACAACTTCCACAACAACCGCTTGTCGGTTTCCATCAGCATACGTTTGGCTAAGCGGAAGTACATGAATCGATGCTCCGGAGGGTATTCAACGGTGGGAACTCGATTATACAACGGGACAAGTCGGTGGGACAGGGATACGCCAATTTGTGCGACGCACCGCTCACCATTGAGAACGGTCAAGCCGCGATCGACGGCGATCGCAACTAACGCTTGAAAGGCTCGCGACGGTCCACCAATGGGTCGAGAAAGTTCAGCTCGATCAGTTGACGTTCTCGCAGCATTCGTGACTGAACGATGATGCTGTCTTTCAAACCACGCTCGGCCCCGATGATGGGAATGTAGATGCGCACGGTTTGCCGCGTAATAGGAAGCAGTCCATGATCGGGCTGGATGATTTTTCGATATCCGTCTGCGCCGGCAACGACGCCGCTCAGATCGCTGGCGGGATATCGTGTGACGTGATTGGGCAACGCGACTTGAATCACAATCGTGTATGGACGGCCGGGAGATGGAAACTCCGGCTCAGTCCAAGCACTGAAGGATCCTTTGGAGACGGCAAACTTGGGAACCGAACGAATAGCCGGCGTCAGCGGTTCTGGTTTGGCGGGCGGGTCCGCCGAATCGGCTTTTGGTGCTGTCTCGGCAACAGGCTGGTCTGCCGGGACTGCGGCATCCGCCACGGTCGGCACTTCCACTGACTCCTCGTCGGGCGTTGCATCTGGTTGAACGTCATCGGTTGTCTCGGGCAGCGATTCGGGATCTTCTTCGACTTCGACCGGTTCTTGCGGCGACGTAAGGACGGTTTCGATCGGCTCCTCGGCGTCGAGTGTCGTGAAGCTTGTGGTGACCACGATGGGCGATTGATCCACAGGCGGATAAATGAACAGAACCGCGAAGATGACCAGTAGCAACACATGTGCGTAGGCCGCGACGCCCCAAGCGAAGTGGCGGTTGTTGACGACTTTCCGCTGGATGCCCTGAAGGTCATCCAGCCACGTCGGCTCCGACGTTGGTTTTGCCGGGACTTCGATCACCGGTGGTGCGATGACCACGCGATGCGTCGAACGCGACCGACGACGACGAACGCTCTTCCGCTCCTCCCGCTTGCCAGCTTTGTTTTCGGCCGACTTGGCCTTGGCTTGTTGCTCGGCTGCCTTTCTCTTACGTCGCCGCCGAAGCCGCTCGCGAAGCTTTCGCTTTTCCTCGTCGGTGAGCGATGCCACATCGAGGCGTTCTCTTGTACTCGAAGTCGATGGTTTCTTCGCTCGCTTTTTATTCGTCGTCGACTCGCCTGCCGATTTCCGACGCCTCCGTCGAGATCGACGCCTGCGCTCATCTCGGTCGCGGTTTTCGGCAGACGTGTCGTGCGACATGGTTGTGATCCGTATTTGATACGAACGTGTGCGAGCTATCGAAGGATGTAAACGAATTCTCTCGAGCGACGGATTCCCGGAGGCAGTTCGTTGAACCGCCGGGCCGTGCGAAAGCGAACCGCTTCCTCCTCGCTGTCCAGCAACAAAATGACGAGTTTAAAGGCGCTGCCGCGCGGCGTCTTACCGCTGCCGAAGTTCACATGTGCCCCGATCAAGTTGCCGCGACGGCCGACGACCTGCTGAGCCCACCACTCTTCGTTGTCGTGGTTCGATCGGACAAGCACGACAGGCCAGCCTGGCGTTTCGGTGTAGGCATACAACTGCTCCGTGCGATTGACCGTGACGCCTTCTTGCGGCCGGTGCATGACCATGTCGAACAGTTTCTTCGGAACGGCATCGTCCGGGTTCAAGAGACCAGCGAGTTGTTGATCGTCGAGCGGGGCAGAAGGAACGGCGACGGGAGGCTCTCCACTCTTAGGCGGCTCTTTCGTCGTTGCGACACGGTTTTGCAAGTTGACTTTCGCTGCCGCGGCAAGCTGCTCGGGCGTGAGCACCTTCTGCTCTGCTTTCATTTCAGGATCGGCTGGCGCGGGCTGCGGGGCTGTGGCCTCAGGATCCTCAGCCGGCGCAGGATCTTTGGCGGCCGGCCCAGCGGCGATTTTCGCGACTGGAGGTTCCAAGTCTTTGCCTTCTTGCACGGCCGGTGCTTCGTTGGGCTCGACCCGCTTGGGAGCTTCCTGTGGGCTCTTCTGTGCCAACAACGCTTCAAGTTGTTTCTGAACTTGTTCGAGCTTGCTTTGAATTGCATCTTGCTTCGGCGTTGTCGGCTGGGCCGCGCTTGGCGTTTCGTTCTTACCGAGCGAAGCCAGTGCCATCCGCAGTTCCACAACCTGCGAAGAAACCTCATTGATTTTTTCTTTCAAGGCAGACAATTCGCGCTGGTCGACGGATGCGGAAGACTCTCGGTCGTTGACCGAGGTTCTGCCAAGCAAAGCGATGGGGAGCACCAACAGAGCGATGGCCACAGCAATAGACAGAAGCGGGTAGTACCTCTTCATCAAATCGACCTTTCACGCTAAGGGCTGCCCCGTAACGGATTGTCAATCTGCCCGCAATCAAATTAGCAAGATGTCACAAAGGTGATAATGCTTTCAGGCACCCGTTGCCGCACTTTTGCAAAATAACGCGCAGGTCGTATCGATCACGCCCACCTTCCGACCGGAGCAAACCGTGCGGGACAGATAAACGCTGCGGATCAGGCAAGCGTTTGTCCGGATTTCAGGGAAGCGAGCTGCCCGGCCACCGCGCTCGTCCTTTGACCGGCGGAAACAGCGCCCAGAAGTAACTTGAGAGCAGGCGAATGTCTCGTAGTGTACGCCGCCAGCGTATAATGGACGTCGTGATTTGCTTGCGTTTTTTGCACGCTGGCAGCGTACACTACGAATTTATGCGTCTGCCCTTCTGTTTGACTATTATTTCTTGCTGAATCGAAGTAAATTACGCGATCACCAATTCGCATTGGCCCCACAGAGTGTTTCATGAAGACTGTCGTTCATTTGGCCGCTGCTGTGTTTGCAGTTGGTGGCTGCCTCCTGCCTGACGAATGCCTGCTCATGTCCGCCTGTGCGCAGGACGACGCGCAACGAACTCGCAGCGGCCTGTTGCTGTTATATGATTTCAGTTCGACAGACGGGCCAATCATCAAAGACCGTTCCGGCGTCGGCGAAGCGGTCGACCTGCGAATCGAGAACATGGATTCCGTCCGCCGGTCGAAGGGATCGGTCGAAGTGCGCGGCAAGACCTTGATTCGATCAGACAAACCACCGCGCAAACTGTTGGAAGCGATTCGAGCGTAACGCAATGGATCAGTTCGGCAGGCACACGAAACAACGTTGGTGGCAGTTCACTTTTCTTCAGTTGAATTTCGTCCTAACTCTGTGCTGCGTGGCGTTTGCTTGCGCGCATTACGTCGGAGTGTATCCGACATTGGCACTAACACCGTTTCTGCTTGTGGTTGGCACGGCGGCGTTGTGGGAATTCACCGGTGTACAAGTATCAGTTCGCGTTGAATGGCTGGTCATGGGACTTTTTTATGTATCTCTGATATGCCCATTCGTGTCGGGCCTGATCTTCATCATGAATCACTGATTGACGAATGTCCTTTGTATATTGTGCGTGCTATTGCGAAGAGAACGTCTGGCATCTTTGCCACCATGAACTCGTCGCTGATAAAGAAGCATTCGCCGTCTTCATTTCAAACGAACGCCGTGCGTGTCCGATGTTTTGCCAACGTGCGGCGGCAAGTCCTGGCGAGCCGGTCTGGTGGGACTACCACGTGATCTTGCTCGCGGGCGATGGGGCAGCGTGGCAGGTTTGGGACTTGGACTCGATGATGGGGATGCCTGCGGGCGTGGATGAGTATTTGCGGCAAACGTTTCCATTCAGCACGCAGGTCGATGCGGTCTTCGCACCAGAGTTCCGCGTCATCTCACGGGACAAATTCGTCGCACGATTCAGTTCTGATCGGTCGCACATGAAAGACAAAAACGGCAACTGGCTCGCCCCACCGCCCGACTGGCCAACGATCCAGTCCAGCAATCCAATCACGCTCGCCGAGTTTTTGGATTATTCTTCGAAGACGACAACGCCATTCATCAGCCTGGGCGATCTGAAAGCGAAATTTGCGGCAAGTACAACTTGAGTTAGGCGTCGTCCTGAGATACGGTTGAGATTGTTATGCCATACTTTCCCGACGGATTTCAAGAAGCTTTCGAACGCGCCGAATCGTGCGATGGGCAGATGAAGGCGGTGCAACAGTATTTCAAGATGGACGCGGTCAGCGGCGTTCAGGATATCAAGCGGAACACCTTCTACTATCTGCGCAGCAAAGAGCAAGACCATCTCGTGTTGTCGGATGATGAAGAGCCGAAGATCGAAGGGATTCGGCTAAAGATGGCACTCTCAGGCAAGTCGCTGCGGCCGTTGCCGATGGTGTCGTTTATTGAACTTGGCGAGATGCAAAAACTTTTCGTGCTGACGCCAAAACCTTCCGAAGAGCAAGACGAAGAAGAGGAAGAGGAGGCTGAGGAAGAACCAGAATCCCATGCGCCGGAATCGGGCGCAACAACGCACGATTCTGGCAAAGAGGACGCAATGGCCGACGTCGAGGTTTACGTCGCCGACAAAGACGCCGAAAAGATTCTGGACATGGGAGCATTCTCACAATTGTTTGACGCGGCCAGAAGATGTGGACTTGTTGGCGGCGTCGAAGCGATCGGCCACGTCCGCGATCGCGAGTTTCGTCGAGGCAATTACGACCGCGCGTTCCAAGTCATCCAACAACTTTTTCGTGCCTTCAGCGCCGCGGCGACTCAGCGAATGCAAAAACTCAACCAAGAGGAACGTGACATCAAGAGTGGCGCGATTCAAATCTCACCGAAACAACTGCAAGAGAAACGTGCACGCGACCGGGCTCAGACGCAAAACGTCGACCGATGCCAGCAGCGATTCATCCGTGTGATGGAAGGGCTGAGAATGTTGACGCGGGGCAAAGTGGACGACGAGGATTCCAACGATGAATGATCACAACATGGCACCAAACAACGCAAACGGATGGCCAACCCTACGGCTCCGATCTGTTCGGTTATGCAGAAAGCTGCCCGCGATTGATCTGTCTTCAATTTGTGTTGCTACGGACGAGACTTCCGAAGTTTTCCGAGACTTTGGAAGTCTGCAACTCAGAATTAGGACACTTCCGGGGCGATTGAGTGTTGGACAAGCGTGAATGGCAGGACGTATACTACTCCTTTTCCACCCGCCCCAACAACATAAGAAGTCGCAATGAACAAACGCCTCTTTCCCATCCTAGCAACCGTTGCCCTTCTATTTGCTATTTGGCACGTCGGTAATTGGATTTTGGCCAAACCTGTCGTGCCCAACAACGATGACGTTGCACTCGCAAAGTCAATGAGATCTTCACTGGATGAACTCAACGGACTTTGCGTCCATCTGAATCCCAAAGACGGTGGACTGACCACACTCCTTTCCGACGGGCGGTATCTTGTGCATGGATTGTGTGCCAATGATGCAATCGTCGAAGACTCGCGCAAGCGGATTCGTCAAGCGAAATTGGAAGGCATCGTCAGCGTTGAGCGAGGGGCGTTCGATCAACTGACCTATGCCGATCGTATTGCAAACATGGTGGTGATTGATGACCTTCCCTCGCTATTGACTCGAGGACTGACGATCAAAGAAGTCGTGCGTGTTGTCCGGCCCGGTGGCGTTCTTTGGCTGGGACAACGTGAATCTCACAAAGGCGATTCGATGCTCGACGAAAAGCAACTCACCGATTTGCTCGCGAAATCCGACCTCGACCAATTCAAGGTTCTCAAGGACGGCGGCATTTGGGCGCGAGTACAGATCCCCCGCCCTGACGACATGGACACGTGGACGCACAAGTGTCGCGGTCCAACCGGTAATCCGGTTTCGACCGACAATTACATCGGCCTGCCGTCCGGCATCCGTTGGGTTGCGGGGCCGAATTGGCCGACTGGTGGGCGGAAGTCGGTGATGCACAGCGTAGTTGCCAACGAAGACCGGCTCGTCTACGTCTTTGAGGACGAGTCCGAAACGGCCGACGGTCCGCGGCGTCATAACTCACTTGTTGCACGTGACGCGTTCAATGGGCTGCGGTTGTGGAACAGAGAAATTGGCGGCTCCACTGTGCTGACTTCTGCCGGCGATCGCATTTACACCGTGCTCAACGACAGCGGTTCGCTTGTCGCAATCGATGCGAAAACGGGCGATATCGTTCATGAATTCAAGGACGCAGGTCGACCAAAGCAGATCACGCACGTCGATGGAAACTTGTTGATCGACATGGCTGACGGGCTCGCCTCGTTGGACGCTGCAAGCGGCAAACAGAATTGGAAATATCCGAACGCGCCGGCTCAGTTCGTCGTGGGCGACGGGCACGTGTTCGTTCACGCCGCGGCGCGTGACAAGTCGGGCGAACGCGTTTCACAGTTCGTTTCGCTCGACGTTGCCACAGGCAAACCCGAGTGGCAGGCGGCGACAAAGACCTGGTCCAAGTCAACGCCCAACTTGCTCTTCTACCAAGAAGACATCCTGGTCGCCGCATCGAGCGACGGCAACCACGGTGTGTCGGCCAAGGACGGATCACACTTGTGGAACTACAACTATCCACGCATCGGCCACGGCGGCAGTTTCGAAAAGGTGCTATACATGCACGATTTGGTTTGGATTCATACGGCCCAGACGAAAGGCACGCGGCAATACGCGTGGGAAGGACTCGATCCGCAGACCGGCGAAATCAAGAAACGCGTCATCCAACCGGCCGATTTTGCTTACAAACATCGCTGCAGCTACGACGTCGCGACGCAGCGCTATTTCGTTTGCGGATCGATGGACTTTGCCGACGTCGAATCAGGCGAGTATTCGCACTTCACCGCCGCGCGCAACTCGTGCCGACTTGGCGGCGTCGTGCCGGCCAACGGGTTGCTGTACACGTTCCCACACGCTTGCGGCTGTTTTCCGATGTTGCGCGGATTTCTCGGACTTGCCGACACACCTGATCCCAACCTGGTCACCGTCGACACAGCCGGCGCGCGTCTCGAGAAAGGGCCCGCCTACGACGACGCGCTCTCATCCGAGGGAAGTTCCGGAACCGATTGGCCAACGTATCGCCACGACAACGTTCGCAGCGGCAGCACCACGGCGGCCGGTCCCCCGAAACTAGAAAAGCTCTGGTCCGTCGATGTGGCCAGCGATGTATCTTCCACGCTGTCCGCTGAATGGGATCTGAAAGACGGCGGTCGCATGACGAGCCCCGTCATCGCCGAAGGGTTCGCCTTCGCCGCATCGACCGACGATCATCGGCTCGACGCTTACGATGCGACCAATGGCGAGCTACGTTGGCAGTTCACGGCCACCGGCCGCATTGATTGTCCGCCGACCATCTGGGCGGGATTGTGTCTGTTCGGCTCGCGCGACGGTTGGGCGTATTGTTTGCGGGTCAGCGATGGCGAACTTCTATGGCGTTTTCGCGCGGCACCTGAGGACCGCCGCGTTGTCGCTTACGGCCAACTCGAATCGCCTTGGCCGGTTGTTGGCGGCGTGCTGGTTTACGACGGCCTTGCCTATTTCGTCGCCGGCCGGCATGAAGGTGCCGATGGCGGCGTCTTCGTTCACGCCGTTAATCCGACGACAGGCAAAATGGTTTGGGCCAAACGACCGCGCGACTACCCGGGCGTCCCCGACGTCCTCAACGGTGCCGATGGCAACGTGCAAATGGCATCGTACGTGTTCGACGCCAAGACGGGCGACAAGAAAAGTGACGAAACGCGATTGCGCGGCGGACGTCTCGGCCTGCTGAACGACGCGTGGTACAAACGGCCGATCGCGATGCGAAAGAACCTGCAGCTTTGGACGGGCAAGGACAAAGCGGGCCAATTGTTTTCGTTCAGCCCGGACGCAACCTGCGGCTATCGCGCGTGCAAAAGCGTCAGCGGCGGCGACGGCAAAATGTCTGGCGACGCGACGTTGTTCGGCATCCCGGAGAAGGGCGGCCAATGGCAAATCGACATGCCAAACACATCACGAATGAAAGGCGTCGTCATCGCAGCCGATCGGCTCTACGTCGCCGGCAAACTTGAAGTCGACGGCGATCTCCACAACGTCGTCCGCGCTTATTCACTCGGCGATGGAAGACCACTCGCCCAATACCGGGTGAAAGACCAATTCATTCACGACTGCATGGCAGTCGCCGGTGGCCGAGTCTACGTCACAACACAAGGCGGCCAAATGATCTGCCTGGGCGAGCGATGAGCGGTCGCGGCAAACGTTTGCCCTGGTGGAAGAAGGCGGCCTTTGCGCTGGTTGTCACCGTCGCGTTTTTCGTGCTGCTCGAAGGCGCACTAGCGGTTTTCGGCGTTCGGCCCGTCGTCGATACTCGTGACCCATTTGTAGGCTTCTCTGCGCATCTCCCGCTGTTCGTCGAAGATGACGACGGTATGATGACCACGGCCACCAACAAACTCGCGTACTTCAACCACCAGTCCTTCCCGCGCGCAAAGCCGCCGAACACGTATCGCATTTTCTGTCTCGGCGGATCCACGACATATGGCCGACCGTACCGTGACAAAACATCGTTCCCTGGTTGGCTGCGCGAGTTTCTACCGGCAGCCGATCCAAGTCGAAAATGGGAAGTGATCAACGCCGGCGGTATCAGCTACGCCAGCTATCGCGTGGCACACTTGATGGACGAACTCGCGCAGTTGGCCCCCGATCTGTTCATCGTCTACACGGGGCACAACGAGTTTTTGGAAAATCGCACGTACGCCGACATCCGTGAAATGTCGGCCGCTCAGATTGAGCTGACCGCGGCCCTTTCGCGAACGCGCACGTACAGCTTGGTTCACAAATTTCTCGCGCCGAAGCCACAATCCACGACCAAGGCCAAGTTGCCCGGCGAAGTCAACGCGATGCTCGACAATACGGTCGGCCCGGCCGACTACAAGCGTGACGACAAGTTGGCCGAACAAATCCTCAGCCACTTCGAATTCAACTTGGCACGTATGGTCGCGATCGCACGCCAGGCCGGTGCCAAGATCATCTTTATCACGCCGGCGAGCAACATGAAGGATTTTTCACCCTTCAAGAGCGACAACTCGATCGACGCTCGCGACGCCGAACGGCATTTCCGCAGCGGGCAAGAATTGCTCCAGGCCGAACGTTACGCAGAAGCACACGCGGCTTTCGAACGAGCGATCAACGAGGACATCTGCCCCCTTCGAGCATTGACAGAGATTCCCAAACGGATGCATCGTATCGCTGAAAAACTGAATGTACCGATCGTCGATTTCGAATCATCCTTACAGAACCGATGTGTACGCGAGCACGGACATAACTGCCCTGGCAGCGAGTACTTCCTCGATCACGTCCACCCCGACGTCGCCACGAATCGCTTCATTGCCCAGTTGATCGTCGACCAACTCGTTAGGTTAAACTTGCTCGACCCAACCGAAGACTGGGACCAAAGCAAGATCGACCGCCTTGCCAAACAAGTCGAATCCAAAGTCAACGAACAAGACCACGCCGACGCCTTGCGGAATCTAGCCAAGGTGCTGAACTGGGCAGGCAAACACACCGAAGCCGGCCCGCTCGCGATCAAAGCACTCCAGACCCTGCCCAACGATCCGGAATGTCTGTTCCTGTCGGCGGTCTATTTCAAGTCCATCGGAAAGACAAAACAGGCAATCGACCACTTTCGCAAAACGCTCGAAAACAAACCCGACTACGCCGAGGCCCATCAGTTACTCGGAGCAACGTTAGTCGACGAGCGCCAACTCGCCGAAGCTCTCGTTCATTTCAAACAACTCGTCGAACTCACCCCCAACGACGCCGACGCTCATCACATGGTCGGCGCAGTGCTCGTTGAATTGAACCGTCCCAAAGAAGCCATCCCCTACTTTCGAACTGCAATCAAGCGAAAACCAAATAATGCGAACATCCACTACAACTTCGCCCGAGCACTCAACGAGCTTGGCCGCCGAGACGAAGCCATCCAGGAATATCGCCGCACCATCGAACTAGATCCAAACGACGCCGACGCGCGACACAATCTGAACGTTCTTCTTCAATCGGCACGCTGAGAATGATGAAAAGGTGATGTGACGACGTGGGCTGTGGGGCGGTCTCCCGACGTGCTGTGTGGCGGTCTCCCGAGGTGCTGTGGGGCGGTCTCCTGACCGTCCCGCGCTCTTGACCGAAGTCGCTACAAAGTTCAACCGTCGTTGTCTTCACCGATCCAAGCTGGGTCGTCATCCGGATCGTACGGACTTTTCACATCGTCGCATTCAAACGATTCGACCTCAGCGGTCGCCCGCACTTCGCGACGTTTCTCGCGAGCGGCTTCACGACGTTTGCGTTATTGACGTTTCTTTTGCTTGTGTTCCTTCTTGCTCCGTGCGGGCATGGCGATTCCTTTCTGATTGATTGGACTTCGACGAAGATCTTTGTGATTTGGTGAGATAGTGTTGGGCGTAGGCTCTTTCTAGATTCGGGTGGCCCGACTTGGAGAAACGCAACGTGGTCTTGCGGCCCTTGCCCCACTTGCGACAAACCGTTGTCGACGGCGTCAACCGAAGCGATTCGGCATGACAACGAAGAATTCGCAACACCCGGTTGGCCTGGCTCAGATTGCCCACGATGACGCGCTCCAAATAGGCCACGCGGCCAAACCGCCAGTCTTCGTATTTCTGTTTGGTCAACCGCCCCATTCGCAAAAGGACGTTGACCGGACAAACGATTTCCCCGTCTTGCATCAACTCCGCGACCGCACGGCTGACGGGGCCGTACAATTTGCCCTTCTTGTAATTACCCGAGGTGACTTTCTTCATTCATGCGTCCATTCTCGCATTTGGCGAGTCGCCATCTTTTTATCAAACGCATCTGGCTTGAACAGCCTGCCATACCACTCTTTCAAATCTTGGTGCTCAGGATGTTTGCGATCGGCCATGGCCGCAACAAAATCATAAAAACCCCAAATCCCGCCGCAATCATCGGGCGGACACGCCCGCTCACCATCGACGCACCGCGGATAACGCGCTTTTGATTCAGGCTTGCACATCGTTTCGAATTCGATCAAGTGTTCCCAACTGTCGCCGAAGTCATAAAGATACCCGCAACGGAACTTTTTCCCTGCGTCGATCAACTGGCCCAGCCAGACGGTCGTCGCATCCCCGGCGTCGGAGTCCATCGGTCCAGCGAAAAATGGCGGCGGCGCGGCGTAGTGCTGGCCCTCGATGTTGAATTCGTGAAGATGGCTGTTTTCCCACCCCATCGCGCCTTGAATGCAGTAATGCAAATCGGCCAGCGTACAATCTTCCATTTGAATGCGCCGCCA
>CAYFJO010000010.1:0-66122 GCA_964343305.1 uncultured Pirellulaceae bacterium
GCAACGCGGGATCCTGGCGGTCGTCGATTTCGCGTATCAAGGTTTCGGCAACGGTCTCGAAGAAGATGCCGCCGGTTTGCGACAACTTTGCGACATCAACCGCGAGTTGCTGATCTGCAACTCCTTCTCCAAAAACTTCGGCTTGTACGGCGAACGAGTCGGCGGTCTAACAATCGTCGCCGACACGCCGGAAGCATCCAAAGCCGCCTTGAGCCACGCCAAGAAATGCGTGCGGGCGAATTACTCCAACCCGCCGAAGCACGGAGCCGCGATCGTCAACACCGTCCTGAACGACGCAGCACTGCGAAGCCAATGGGAAGTCGAATTGGCCGCCATGCGCGACCGCATCAACGGCATGCGCGAATTGTTCGTCAAAACGATGAAGGGCAAAGCTCCCGATCGCGATTTCTCCTTCATCACGAAGCAACTTGGCATGTTTTCCTTCAGCGGCCTGACGCCAATGCAAGTCGACCAACTCCGCAACGACCACTCGATCTATATTGTCGGCAGCGGCCGCATCAACGTCGCCGGCATGACCGAAAGCAACATGGACCGCCTCTGCGACGCCATCGCCGGGGTCTTGTAATGACATCGGCTCGTTTAGCGGCAAGCCGAAGGTACGCAAGTCATCCAATAACAAGCCGGTTTATTCGATGGCAGCAGAATGGATGGAGATATCCACCAGCACAGCATCGTGGTCGGACCCTTCGACAGGTTCGATCCACCGCCGATGGACCACGACATCCGGCGAAACAAGGCAATGGTCTATCGGTAGACCAATTCCGTAGCGACTCCAAGATGCTTGATTGCCGTGTCCTTGGCGGCTGTCGAGCAGGTTGGATTGCCGAAGTAAATCGGTGAAGAACGGAGACCACGGCGTGACGTTCAAATCGCCCACTAAGATTGTTGGACGCCGACACTCCGCCGCGATTTGTCCGAGGTGCTTGAGTTGGTGATTTCGCAATCGAAACCGCCGCTCCCCGGCTGGCGGAAAGACATGGGTGCCAATGACTACGATTCGTTCATCGTCGTGATCGATTCCGGCCAAGACGGTTGGTGCAGGTGTCTCGGCGAGCCCGACGACTTCGATCGCGGCGAAGTTTACGCGGCTGTACATCACGATGCCAAAATTGTCGGGGCGAGGGACGGCATGCTGATGTGGGTAGTCTTCTCGCAACGGCTCCAGATCAGTCATCCACTGCTCGTCCACTTCGTACAAAAAAACGATGTCCGGATCCGTACTCTGAATCGTTTGAAGCACCTCATTGGAATCCCGGTTGCTGGTCAACACGTTCAACGACATCACGCGCAGTGAAGGCTTCGAACCGGCGGGAACTCGACCACCAAAGTAAACGGGAGCCACCAGCGCCAAATTGACCAAACCAAAAACCGTGGCCAACATGGCAAATCGCCAGTGCCGGCCAACGGCCAGGATCGCTCCGCCGATCAGCAAGAACCAGCAGCACTGAAATCGAAAGTGACTTGCCAGTTCGAAGGTCCAAGAAACGCGTCCCAAGAACCCGGCCAACGTCACGGCAATCGCACACAACACAGGCAATCGAAACAAACGCAGCCCATGTTCGGCAAGCGCAGCAAGTGTGCTTTCATTCGCATCGTTCGTTGGCAAGTTCTCGGTCGCTTCCATTTGAGTCGCTAGAATACGCGAAAGTGAATTTGGAGTACAGGCTTTAAGCATCGACCGATCGATTGCTGTCTTAGCTACGCTCGCCAGAGCGTGAATGGTCCGCCGTCTGGCGACGGCAGCTACCGGTCCATGGCTGGACTCCAACCGATCGGCAAGTGACAATACGAACTCCCGATCCCCCAATGTCCCGCTGTCCGCCGCTGTGGAGTGCAACCAAATGCAATCAAGATTCGTCTTTCTCCTGTTGGCTCTTTCGATCCCTGCTTCTGGAGACCGTGGCCGCTTGGCCAGCGCGGCGGAAGCCCACTTGGCGATGGGTTTTCGAATCGGCGAAGTGACTCAAGACAGCGCCATCATCTGGGTCCGCGTGACGGCCAACAAGGATCGAAACTGGCACGGCAAAAAGATCGTCGGCCATCTAGGTCCGCGCGTCACGCTCAAGCCGGGCGACAACGCCGCGCAGTCGGACGAGTACAAAGAGTTGGGCATTCCCGTCACCGAGTTGGAAGGCGAAGTGTCCGGCTTTGCAGGCCAGGTCAAAGTGTTCTGCGCTCCGTGGATCAATCGGACAGAAAAGAGTCCGCCCGCATTCGATTCAGGCTGGGTCGATGTGAACGCAGACACAGACTTTTCACGGCAATTCAAACTGTCCAAGTTGAAGCCAAATACGCGGTACTATGTGAACGCCCAAACTCGGCCGGATCGAGATTCAAAACGCACCGCCACGCACATCGGCTCGTTTACGACAGCCGCCAAATCCGACGAGTGGCAAGACGTTCGCTTCACCGTTGTCACCGGGCAGGCATACAGCGACTTGGATCACAGTCACGGGTTTCTCATTTACGAATCGATGGCCAAGTTGAAGCCCCAGTTCATCGTTCCCACGGGCGACACCGTTTACTACGACAGTGAGAAGCCGCAAGCTCGCACGGTTGAACTTGCTCGCTTTCATTGGCACCGCATGTATTCGCTGCCACGGCTGGTCGATTTTCATCGCACGGTGCCCGGCTATTGGATGAAGGACGACCACGACACATTGAGCGACGATTGCTTTCCGACGCAGCGGCCCAAATGGATGTTGCCAATGACCTGGGAGAAAGGCCTGCAGCTCTTCCGCGAACAAGTGCCGATGGGCGAGAAGACGTATCGCACGATCCGTTGGGGCAAGGGACTGCAAATCTGGCTGGTCGAAGGCCGCGATTTTCGCTCGGCGAACACGATGAAAGACGGCCCCGAAAAGAGCATTTGGGGCAAAGAACAACTGGCGTGGTTCAAACGTACGGTGACTGAAAGCGACGCCACGTTCAAAGTTTTGCTGACCCCCTCGCCCATCGTCGGCCCCGATCGCCCGAACAAGAACGACAATCACTCGAACGAAGGTTTCTCGCACGAAGGCAATCATCTCCGCCAGTGGATTGCCGACAACGTGAAGGCGCCGTTTTTCATTTGCTGTGGCGATCGACATTGGCAATATCATTCGGTCGATCCGAAGACGGCTGTACACGAATTCTCTGTCGGCCCGGCCAGCGACGTTCATGCCAGCGGCAGCCCGGGCGAAGACGATGACTATCACGTGTTCCATCGCGTCAAAGGCGGCTTCTTGAGCGTCGCGGTAACGAAAGAGGGCGAAGCTGAAACAATCACGTTTCGACATCACGGCGTCGATGGACGAGTGGCGTACGAGTATCCCGTCACGGTCGGAAACAAAAGTAACAAACCAAAGTCCAATTTCATCGAACACTTGATCCGCGACGTCGAAGGCTGGCAAGTTCACGTCGACATCGCACTCCTGCAAGGCGAAGCGGAACCTGTCGGTCGTCAAGCGCTGCGCAACTTGTCCAATAAGTTGTACGACGTGAAACAGGTCGTCCCAGCGGACAAGATCAAAGAACTGCAAAAGGTGCCGATCTATTTGGATCACCGGCACAAGCTCGGAGCCATGCAATATCACCCCGGCGCGGGTTGGCTGCGTGGCAACGGCTACGACCCCGCGATGGTAAAGGCCGTTCACATTCCCCGCGCCCAAGGCCTGATCAACGCGATCAAACGCAATCGCCAGCCTTGGGTCATTTTGCACGAATTAGCCCACGCCTATCACGACCGCGTGATCGGTTTCGACCACGAGCCGATCATCCAAGCTTATGACCGCGTCGTCGCGGCCAAGATCTACGAATCGGTCCTGCTGATCGACGGCAAAGACGTCCGGCACTATGCCCTGAGCAACCACAAAGAGTTTTTCGCCGAGATGACCGAATGCTATTTTGCGACAAACGACTTCTATCCATTCGTCCGCGCCGAGTTAAAGCAGTATGACCCGCGAACCTACAAAATGCTCAGCGAAGTCTGGGGGCCGCCGCCAAACGGCAACCCTAAACCGTAGCTTGACTCTCCGAGTTCGGGGGCATCCAGGACTTGACTTAACGCTATGTTTCAGGCATGAAATTGTAGAACAATTGTCTCAATTGTTCCTCTTCCGTGAGCAATTGAGACAATTGCTCTACACTCGGAGAATCACCATGAAGCTGCTTTATTCATTACTCATCGTCATTTTTCTATCGATGCCGCTAGTTGCCGCGGAGCCAATCGACATCGGTTCGCGGCGCGAGTTGTTCGTCGACGACACGTTGATCGAGAAACTGTCTGGCCAAGCTTCGTTGCGACTCCATCATCCGACCCCGCGCGAGATTGCCATGGTTCACGACGCTTCGTGGGAAGGCAGCACTTCGGGTTACCATACGGTTTTTAAAGACGGCGGCATCTACCGTATGTACCATCGCGGTTCGCACATCGAAGTGTCGCAGGGAAAAATAAATTCGGGCAAGCATCCACAGTTTTACTGCTACGCCGAAAGCAAAGACGGCATTCACTGGACGAAGCCGGAGTTGGGCATCGTCGAGTTCAACGGCTCGAAGAAGAACAACATTATTTTGCAGGGCCTCGGCACGCACAATTTCGCCCCGTTCAAGGACACGAATCCTGATTGTCCGCCTGAGTCAAGATACAAGGCGCTCGGCGGCGTCAAGAGCGAGGGCGGCCTGTTCGCGTTTCAATCGGCCGACGCAATTCACTGGATGTTGACCAGCGACAAACCCGTGATCACCAACGGTGCGTTTGATTCGCAGAATCTGGCGTTTTACGACACAACGATTGGCAAGTATCGCGCCTACTGGCGGATCTTTACCGCCGGCGTGACGACGGTCAAAGAGTGGAAACCAGCCGGCAATCGAGCGATTCGAACCGGCGTGTCCGAGGACTTTTTGAATTGGACGGGCGATGCCGATCTGACCTACGTCGACTCGCCGCCCGAACAACTCTACACGAACCAAGTCGCGCCCTATTATCGAGCCCCGCACATTTTGATCGGCACGCCAACGCGCTACATCGATCGTGGCTGGTCCGAATCCATGCGAGCGTTGCCCGAACGGAAGAATCGCGAATTGCGAGCGTCGTCAAACCAGCGCTACGGAACGGCAATCACCGAAGGATTGCTGATGGCCAGCCGCGACGGTGTGAAATTCAAACGCTGGAACGAAGCGTTCCTTCGTCCGGGGATCGGTCGCAACGGAAGTTGGCAATACGGCCAGGGATACATTGCCGAAAACGTCGTCGAAACGAAGTCGACGTTGCCCGGCGCTCCAAATGAACTTTCGCTGTACTCAACCGAAGGATATTGGCACGGCAAAGGTGGCACACTGCGGCGATACACGTTGCGGCTGGACGGATTTGTCTCGATCAACGGCACCATGAAAGGCGGCCAGTTTCTTACGAAACCGTTTCAATTCACCGGCTCGAAATTGACGATGAATTTCGCAACATCCGCGGCTGGCAGCGTTCGCGTCTCGATCAGAGATTACGACGGGAATTCACTCGATGGATATTCGCTGGACGATTGTCCGGAACATTTTGGCGACACGATTGATCGAGTGGTTACTTGGAAAAACGGTTCCGATGTCAGCGCACTTGCAGGCAAAACGGTGCGGCTGCGATTTGAGTTGAAAGACGCCGATCTGTATTCGATTCAATTCATCGCCGACCAAGATTGACGAATGTGAGACTTCCGAAGTCTAAGAAGACTTCGGAAGTCGGGTTTCGCTGGCATAACGGCAGACAATCAACAATAATGAGGGCCTGCAATAGTTTCCCATCGCACGGCTCACCTTTGACATCAAACGATGTGAGGTCCGAGTGACACGCCAATCATTTCTCTTTCTCGCGACGTTGCTGCTTGCGTTGCCACTGTTGGGCGCGGAACCGATCGTCGATTATGCACGCCAAGTGAAGCCAATCCTGAAGGCGCGTTGTTACAGTTGCCACGGCGCGTTGAATCACGATTCAGGATTGCGACGGGACACGGGTGCGTTGGTTCGTGCCGGCGGCGAGAACGGTTTGGTCGTGAGCATCAAAAACGTTGACGAGAGTCCGCTCGTCCAACGCATCACTGAATCGGACGAATCGCTGCGTATGCCAACGGAAGGAAAACCGCTGACCGAGCAGCAGGTCCAACTCATCACTGACATTATGACCTAGCGACTCCAACCCTGATATTCACCCTCGATGAGTCCCACATGACACGTCTTCAAGTCCTCTGTCTTCTCGCACTGTTTGCGATTGTTTCACATTTTTCAGCAGCCCAAGACAAGACGGAGAAAGAGGAACCGAATCTGATTGACGAGCTTGCGTCGAAGTTGCCGCGAGTGAAATCGAAGTCGCCGGCAGAGTCGATCAAGGCAATCGAGATGAACAAGTCGTTCCGTGTCGAATTGGTCGCCGCCGAGCCACTCATTCATGATCCGGTCGCGGTGGACTTCGACGAGCATGGACGTATGTTTGTCGTCCAGTTGCCGCAGTACAACGCGTATGTCGTCGAGGGTTTCAAAGGCCGCGGCTCGATCAACATGCTCGAAGACACCGATGCAGACGGTCGCTATGAAAAGAGCACGGTCTATGCCGATGACCTTGATTATCCGACCGCTGTCGCGTGTTGGGACGGCGGACTGTTCGTCGGTGCAGCTCCGGATCTGTTATACATCAAGGACACCAACGGCGATGGCAAGGCCGACACGCGCAAAGTGATCTTCACGGGGTTTGGCAAAGACAAGGCGGGCGAGGCGCACTTGAATTCGTTTCGCTGGGGCTTGGACAATCGGTTCCACATTTCCACGAACTTGTCGGGCGGCGATATTCGCGTTGCCAGCGACGAGAAATCAGAACCCGTCTCGGTGCGCGGACGTGGTTTCATTTTCGATCCGCGCGATCTCAGCAAATTCGAACTCACCAGTGGCGGCGGACAACATGGGTTGTGCATGGACAACTGGGGCACCAAGTTCGTTTGTTCCAACAGCGTGCCGGCGCAGATGTTGATGTACGACGATCGTTACCTGGTCCGCAATCCACACGTTCGCGCGCCGGCAGCGGCGGTCGACGTCGCGCCAAAAGGAAAATTCACGCGGCTGTTCCGCATCACGCCGCCGGAACCATGGCGCGAACTGCGAACGCGGCTGCGCAAGGAAGGCAAGTTCCGTGGCTCGGACGAAGGTGGCAAACCGTTCGGTTTTTTCACCGGCGCGACCGGCATCACGGTCTATCGAGGTGACGCGTGGGGCGAAGAATATCGCAATCACTTGCTCGTCGGAGACGTGGCCAACAACTTGATTTATCGTGCGGAACTGATTTCCGACGGCGTGCGTTACGTCGCCCATCGAAGGGATGAAGGCGCGGAGTTCCTCGCGTCGCGCGACATCTGGTTTCGCCCCGTGCAAATGGCGAACGCGCCCGATGGAACGTTGTTCGTCCTGGACATCTATCGCCAGTTGATCGAAGGGGCCGCTTTCTTGCCGCCCGAGTTCATGAAGTATCTCGACCCGCTCGGCGGCAACGACCGGGGGCGAATCTATCGCATCGCACCGAAACACTTTGTGCAGCGTCCGTTGCCAAAGCTTGGCGACGCCACGACGGAAGCACTCGTTTCAGCACTCGGATCGCCCAACGGCTGGACGCGTGACACGGCGGCGCGACTGTTGTACCAGCGGCAAGACCAAAGTGCGATCGAACCGTTGCGAGACACGGCAAGACAGGCGGTGTTGTCGGAAGGACGAGTGACCGCACTGCATTCGCTCGTCAGCCTGGGCGCGCTCGACGAACCAACGTTGCTGGCCGCGCTCAACGATTCGTCCAATTTCGTGCGACGCCAAGCGGTTCGTTTGGCGGAAAAACTTGCCGATTCACCGGTCGTTGCCGCAAAACTCTACTCGATGACCGAGGATGAAGATCTGCATGTTCGTTATCAACTGGCGTTTTCACTTGGCGAGGCAACTGGTCGCGAGCGTAATCACGCGTTGGCGAAGATCATTGCCAACGACGGCAGCGATTCGTGGATTCGCCTGGCCATCTTGTCGTCGCTGGCCGAGGGCGCAGGACCAGTTTTTGCCGAGCTAAGCAACAACGCATCGTTTCGCAAAACGAAACACGGAAGTGATTTCCTGTCGACATTGACCGAACAAATTGGCGCGGCCAGTCGCAAGAACGAAATCGCCGTCGTTCTCAAAACGCTGCAATCGCTACCGGAAACGGAAAAGGCATTTGCTGGGCGACTGGTCCAATCGCTCGTCAAAAACCAAAAGGGCGAGACTCGCGAAAAGATCCTGCTGGCGGCCAGTGGCAAGGCCGGTGATATTCTTGCCGACTTGTTGCGCGACGCCAAACAAACCGCGGGCGATTCGACGAAGTCCGTCGCTTTTCGCGTCGAGGCCATCAAGAGTTTGCGATTGTCAACCTTTGATGACGTTGCCAAGTTGCTCGGACAGTTGCTCGAGGCGCGGCAAGCCGGCGAGGTCCAATCGGCCGCGCTCGATTCGCTCGGCGAGTTTTCCAGCGGCAAAATTGTGGCGATCGTTCTCGGCGGCTGGCGCGGATACAGTCCGAGTGTCCGGGCCAAGGCAACGGAAACGCTGCTTTCGCGTCCAGCGTGGGTCGCGAGTTTTCTGGATGCCGTGGATGGTGGCAAAGTCAAGCGCGGCGATGTCGATCCCGCTCGTGTCGCGTTGCTCAAGAAACACCCCGATCGTGCGATTGCAACGCGTGCCACGGAGTTGTTTGGCACGTCGCTCAGCAATCGCGTCGAAGTGGTCGCTCGTTATCAACCGGCGCTGAAAATGGAAGGCGACGCCGCGCGAGGCAAGCAAGTATTCAAGAAAGACTGTTCCGCATGTCATCGGTTGGAAAATGTTGGCACGGCGGTGGGTGCCGATTTAAAAGCGATCCGCAACCGAGGCATGTCGGCCGTGATGCTAAACGTGCTCGATCCAAATCGCGAAGTGAAACCGCAATTCCTAAGCTATGTGTTGAGCACCAACGACGGCAAGACAATTACGGGCATGATCGAATCGGAAAATGCAAACAGCCTCACGATCCGCCGCCCCGACGGCACGAAAGTCGACATCCAGCGTTCGGCGATCGAAGAACTTGCCAGCACCGGACTGTCGTTCATGCCCGAGGGACTCGAGAAGCAAGTCGACATTAAGACAATGGCCGATTTACTGACCTACCTGGATTCGATCCGCTGACCTTGCCGCTATAGGCTATGTTTTAGTAACGGGCGAACGGCTTGCAACGAAGGGCAGACAATCATGCGCATGGATCAATCGGTCAAACAAGACGCGAACAAACAACCAAGCAATCGTCCGTTGTTGGCAGTCTTTATCAGCAGTGGCTTGGGGATTTTCGTTTTCGCCGCGATTATCTTTTTTCTGCAATTTGACGATCCGAGCTGGCGAGAGTTTAGTGTGAAGCTGGTGATCTTTGGCGTGGGTCCGGCCATGGGCATGTTGTCGGCATTCTGGGCAATCGACCGCTGGAAATCTGCGCAAGCCGACAAGCGATCTTAACCAAAGTATTTTGGAACAGAAGCAAACAGAGGAAACGAAGGAAGCTCTCTCCGTTTCCTCTGTTTGCTTCTGTTCAATTTCGCGAGCCGTCGTCGCGGTGATGAATGAGTGTGTAGTATAATAGCCACTCATTAAATCCATGTATCACCGGGACGGAAATTCACATGCGCCTCATTAATAGAGTTTGGCTTCGTTGCCTCGTTGTTCTTCTCACGCTTTATGTCACCTCGCCCAACTTTGCGGCCGATCGACCGAACGTCGTGTGGATTGTGTCCGAAGATAACTCAATCCACTATTTGGATCACTTTTTCAAAGGCGGCGCGAAGGCACCGAACATCGAGGCACTCGCCAGACATGGTCTGACGTTTCACAACGCTTTTTCCAATGCGCCGGTTTGTTCCGTGGCGCGGACAACACTCGCAACGGCCTGTTACGGACCGCGCATTGGTACTCAATTTCACCGCAAGTACAAATCAGTTCCGCTACCCACCGGGCTGCGCATGTTTCCGGCGTATTTGCGGGACGCGGGTTATTATACGACCAACAATTCCAAGACCGACTACAACGCGATACCGTCGCGCGATGTTTGGGACGAGTCGTCACGCACGGCGTCGTGGCGAAAACGCAAAGACGTGGCGCAACCATTTTTTCACATGGAGTCCCATGGCTCGTCCCACGAAAGTTCGCTTCACTTTAACCAGCAGACTTACGAAAACGAGAAGACGGGTCACGATCCGGCGAAAGTGCAACTCGCCGATTACTTTCCTGACACGCCGCTGTTTCGCTACACGCACGCTCGTTACTTGGACCGAATGACGACCATTGACGGCATCGTCGGCCGCACGGTTGCCAAGTTGAAAGAAGACGACTTGCTCGAAGACACGTTCATTTTTTACTTTGGCGACCACGGTGGTGTGCTACCGCGCAGCAAAGGATACGCTTACGAATCGGGCTTGCACGTGCCGCTGGTAGTTCGCGTGCCGGAGAATTTCAAGCACCTTGTCGATGCGGACCTGGACAGTCGCATCGATGGCTTTGTCGACTTCATTGACTTCGGTCCCACAGTCCTGCAATTGGTCGGAGTCGGCGTTCCCGACCAGGTCGACGGCCGACCGTTTCTGGGTAAAGGCGTGTCGATGAAAGAAATCAACGCACGCGATGAATCGTTCGGATACGCGGACCGGTTCGATGAAAAGTACGACCTGATCCGTTCGCTACGCAAAGGCAAGTTCCATTACATTCGCAACTATCAACCATATTTGCCGGATGGGTTGAACAACAACTACCGCTACAAAATGCTGGCTTTCAAGGAGTGGCGCGAATTGTTCTACGCGGGCAAGCTGAGCGGACAGCAGCTTCAATTTTTCGAGCCAAAGCCGGTGGAAATGCTCTTCGATGTCGAAGCCGATCCACATGAAGTGAAGAACCTGGCGGGCGATCCGAAGTACACCGACGTGCTGAGCGACCTGCGTGCGCGACTGCAAGCCAAATTGAAAAGCCTGCCTGATTTGAGTTTCTATCCAGAAAGTCATCTCGTTGCCAACGCATTCGACAATCCAACTCGCTTTGGCCAGTCGCACAAAGAAGAAATTGCCACGCTCGTTGATACCGCCGATCTTGCGCTGCTACCTTTTGACGAAGCCCGGTCGCACATTCAATCGGCACTCAAGTCGGACAATCCAATGATCCGCTACTGGGGCGCGATGGTTTGTACATCGTTTGGCAAACAAGCAGCCGATCTCGCTGGCAATGTCCAACCATTGTTGAAAGACGACTCAATGATCGTTCGAGTTCGAGCTGCCGAGTTCTTGGGTTTAGTTGGTAAAGTCAACCCGCAAAGTTCTTTGACGGACGTTGTCAACGAAACACAGGATCCCGTTCTCGCCACCGAAGCGCTCAACTCGGTCGTTTGGTTCCGTGACTTCTTTCAAGATCGATATCCGGTCAAGCGTGCCGATTTCCATCCCGTGAGCAAAGGTGGCGACATCGACGACCGTCTGAACTACATCAACGGCGTGCCGTATCCGCCGAGGAAACCGCGAAAGAAGAAGCCGAATTAATGGCTACGATTCGCGTCTCAGAAAATAGAGGCCCGCATAAACACGCGCGCCGACAAGATAGCCGTCGTTCCTTTTCGACTCCAACCATGGCTCCACCTGATCGAGCGGCACTTCGTGGGTCTTGATTTGCTCGTCATCCGCGCCGCCGCCCATGGCGACTTTTTTCAGCCCCTTGGCCAAAAAAATCGTCGCCGTTTCATCCGTCAGGCCGGCGGATGTGGGACCAGAGAAAACTTGCTGCAAGGTTTCAGCCTCGTATCCGGTTTCTTCCAGCAACTCGCGTCGTGCGGCCGTTTCTGGCTCTTCATCCGCCTGGCCCGGCAGATCGCCTGACAAACCAGAGGGGAATTCGATCACGTAGCAGTCGACCGGACCGCGATACTGTTCGACAAATACCACGTTGTGGTCGTCCGTCAACGCAAGTATGGTGACGACGCCGGACACATTGCGTCGCTGCACGAAAGACCATTTGCCGCGGCGTAGCAAACGCAAATGCTTCGTTTCTGCGATCAATTCAGCCTGGTTGTCATCGGCCATGTGTCAACTCCGCGTAGTTGTTAACAAAGTGGAAACTCAATGTAATCAGACGGGACGTGATCCGTTAGCCAGACATTGTTCGGCGTCACAAAGAATTGGAATCCCGCTTCATGCATCTTGCGGGCGTGGATCGTCAAAATGATTGGTTTACCGCGCCGGCTGCCGACAGCGGTCGCCGTTTCAAGTGTTGGTGAAAGATGGACGTCGTGACGCGAACCCTTCTGAAGACCTACGCGGCGAATGTCGTTGAGGAATTTTGCGACGGTGCCATGATAGAGCACTGTAGGTGGTTCCGCCGCCTCGTACTCCAATTCGACCTCCACTGAATGGCCTTGATTGGCTCGCATTTTCGAACCATCCTCACTGAACGAAAATCGTTGCTTGTCGTTTGACTGGACGACGGTTTCTAGCGTCTCATGTGTCAGAAGTTTGCCATGACGATTCGCAGCCTCCAGCAATTCGTTGATGTCCACCCAGCCACTACTATCCAGCTCGATCCCAATTTTGTCTGGGCGATGCCGTAGCACATGGCTTAAGAACTTGCTCGTGCGTTTTAAGTCGTTTTCGTTCACGATTGCAGTAACACTTCGCTTGTCACGATGTTGATCCCCGCCCGCCTCATTTCCGCCAAGCTGTTCGAAACATCATCCGGATGGAGGTTCACGCCGCGACAGCCGTCCTGGACGACGTACGTCTTGAAGCCCAGATCTTGCGCGTCCAATGCCGTAAACTTGACGCAGTAGTCCGTGGCCAAGCCCATGATGTATGCGTCCGTGACGTGTTGTTGCTTCAAGTATCCGTCCAGCCCCGTTGCTCGGCGGCGCGCGTTATCGAAAAAACCACTGTAGCTGTCGACCGCCGGATCGGTTCCTTTGACGAAGATCTTCTTCACGCGACTGGTGTCCAACGCCGGCGCGAATTCGGCTCCACGGGTGTGCTGGACACAATGGACCGGCCACAGGACTTGCTCGAGTCCGTTAAGATCGATGGTGTCGCCGACGGTCTCCTTGTCATGATTCGCAGCAAAACTACCGTGATCGGCAGGATGCCAATCCTGTGTCGCGACCACCAAATCAAACCGAGGTTGCAGCGAATTCGCAATCTCGACCACTTCATTGCCGTGTGGAACAGGTAACGCTCCGGTTGGCAAAAAGTCGTTTTGGATGTCAACTAAGATTAATGCATTCATGGCCAATGTAGAACGACGCAGCGTGCGGCCGCAACCAAATGTAGCCGAAGTCGCCAAGACTTCGGGACTTCTTGCTCATGTCTCCCGAAGTCTTGGCGACTTCGGCTACAAAAATGCGCGCAAGAAAACAACAGAACCAGGAATTGTAGAACAGTTGTCTCAACTGTTCTTTGCGAGCGGAACAATTGGGGACAATTGTTCTACAATCACATTTCAAAAACGAATCCACTCTTTTCCTTTTTCTGGTATTCCTTGCGGTCGAATTGGTACAACGTCGCCGCGCGGTGCGAGACATTGGTCTCTTTCTCGTCGAGCGACCTTAAGATATTCATCTTAAGGATTTTCTTGCGAAAGTTGCGTTTATCCAGCGGCCGGTTCAGGATGATTTCGTAAAGATTCTGAAGCTGGCGTAGCGCGAACTTTTCCGGCAGCAGTTCAAAGCCGATGGGTTGATAGCGGATCTTGCCGCGCAATCTTTCCAAGGCCATGTCGAGGATCTTGGCGTGGTCAAAGGCCAGGTTCGGCGAATCATGGGCCGAAAACCAGATGGCCGCCGCGGCATCGGTCGACGCTTTGGCTTTCTGCAATTTGACCAAACCATAGTAGGCCACCGTCACCACGCGGCCACGCGGGTCGCGGCCCGAGTCGCCGAACGTGTAAAGCTGTTCCAAGTATGGAACCCGGATGCCGGTTTCTTCTTTCAACTCGCGACGAGCCGCGGCATCGAGCGAAATGTCCGCCTGATTCGTAGCGGGACCTTGATCTTCCGGCGGTTCGACTTGCAAGAATCCGCCCGGAAAAGCGTAACGCCCCTTGAAGGGTTCCAAACCTCGTTCGATCAACAGCACTTTGAGATCATTTTCGGCGTGGTCTAGCCCAAACACGACGCAGTCCACCGTCACTGCCGGGTGCGGATAGTCGTAGCAGTATCGTCGGCTTCGTGTTTTGCTCATCGTCGGCTCAGTTTTCTTCGACGTACTTTCGCAACTCATCTAACTCGCGCGAAAAACCGCCAGAAAGAATTGGAAAGCGGCACCACGTTTTGGGATCAAGGTTTTCGTCGTCCAGATGAAACGACGGCGCGTAGCGTTCGCGTTTCCATTGATTGCGACACCAAAGTCGGAAAAACCGCTCGACCCACGTCGCCAGTTGCTGCCGGTCGTAGTACGCGTGTTGAGATTCCATTTGTTGGAAAACTTCGATCGGCGTCAGCTTGTCGCGAATGGCGGCCCGTTCGATGGCGTCCAGCAATTCGTAGGGCATCAAGTCGTCTTCGTCCGTTTGGCTGGCGGACGGTGGACGCAACTCGGCCGTCGGCTGCTGCTCGTTGATCAGCCGCAACGTTTCGATCGGCGGAGCATCTTGCGATGCGGACACTTCCATCCAATTCAGCCACTGACGCAAAAACGCCTTGTCAATGCCGGCGATCGGTGCCAGGCCGCCGCTGGTGTCTCCGTCCATCGTGGCATAGCCCACCGCCGCTTCGCTGCGATTGCTGGTCGAAAGCAGCAACGCGTTTTTGAGATTCGCGAGCATCCAAATTCCGGGTGCCCGAGCACGAGCTTGGATGTTTTGCAGAGCGATGTCGTCCGAATCCCACGTCAGGTCACGACCCACCGCTTGTTGGACGATGCCGATGTAACTCTCGACAATCGCGTCGACATCGAATTCGAGAAACTCTACACCGAGCGCTTTCGCGAGTGACTTCGCCGCTTTGTGTGTGACGTCGCCGCTGTTCCGAGTCGATTGATAGACGCACGACACCAAGTGCTGGACGATTTTGTTTTTCGCCCTAATTCTCTTCAAGCCGTCGATGTACGACAGTTTCTCAAGAAAGATGGCTCGTCCCAATTCGCCGACGCCCAGATGAACCATCATCGCGCCAAGCGTGGCGACCGCCGCCGAATCGGCGCCGCCGCTGAGTGACACGACCAACCCTCGCGAGCGGCTCTTGCGCATGTAGTCGAACAAACCCAACGACACCGCGCGCAGAAACTCTTCCTCCTTCACATGCTGCCCGTTTTCCCAATCGGGCGGATTCGTGGTGGATGATTCGGGACGGATTGTGGGATAGTCGATTGCGACGCGCAAAGTTCCCGTGCGAGACTTTTTGATGTCGGGTTCGTAATTCGCCGATTGCACGCGGCTCATTTGCGTCGCATCCACGTCCAACACGGCCGTCGTAAGCTGTGTATCCGCGAACGAGAAACGCGAGCCGACCGCCAGCAACTTTCCCGCGCTGGCGATCATGGCATCGCCGTCGTAAATCGCCCGGCCCGCTTCGTTGCCCAACAGATTGGCGTAGATGTAGCTGGTGTTGAATGCCCGCGACCCTTCGAGCACAAAGCGTTTGCGAATTTCGTGTTTGCCGAACGCGAAATGGCTGGCGCTGGGATTCATGATGATATCGACGCCACGCGCGGCAAGTTGGTGTCCCGGCCGATCGCCAACCCAGGCATCTTCGCAAACTTCGAACCCCAGCCGAACGCCGCCGCAGTCGAAGATCAAATCGCCGATCGGAACGGCAAGCCCGTCGAGGTCGATTTTGTCACGTTTGTTGCGCGGCCACGGTTTGAACCACCGCGGTTCGTAGTGGATGCCGTCGCCGGCGAGATTCTGTTTGGCGACAAGTCCAATCAGTTTTCCGTCCGCCACCAGGCAGGCACAATTGAACAAGCCGCCAGCGTGCAGCACAGGCAGTCCCAGTGACACGACCATGCCACGGGTTTCGGGCACGATTTCCAACAGCGATTGGCTCGCCGCGCGCAGCATGCCTGGTGAATAGAAGGCGTCTTCGCAGCCGTAGCCGCAGATGCAGAGTTCCGGCAGGCAGAGGATGGACACATTTTGATCACGAGCCGACTCGATGGCGGCGGCGATGTGTGCTTGGTTTTCTTCCCACGCCAGTGGCGTCTGGTTCAACACGGCCGCGGCGACTTTGATGAGTTTCATGTCTCGCTCCTGGCCGCCTGTTCAATAAGTCGGTCCTTTTCGTGCTGCAATCGTCGATCCAACGTGACCGAGTATTCCTCGGTTCGACCGCCCATGTGCCGAACTTGCGGCGGCAGTTGAGCGAGTTGTTGCGTCGTGCGCTGGCGGGCCGCCTGAATCGTGGGCACGTCGTACACTTGCTGTCCCGCGCGGAAAACCGAAGCTAACAAGTCTTCCGACCGCGTAGCAGAATCCTCTTCCATCCCCAACTCTTCATCGTAGATCACGTCGCCAACAAATTGGTTGTCGGTTATCAATCGTCGAACTTGCTGCACGCCAGGATTGGACATCTTAATCGGATCGTTGGACAATTTGACTTTGTACTGCCATCGGCCCGACTCATCATCACGGATCGCCGACAATTTGTACACGCCACCCAAAGCCGGTTGGCGGTCGCCTGTCACCAGCCTGGTTCCCACTCCCCAGATCGAGATTCTGGCCCCGGCCGCCTTCAAGGATTGAATCGAGTATTCGTCAAGATCGTTGCTGGCCACGATTCTTGCGTTCGCAAACCCTGCGTCATCGAGGATCATGCGCGCTTGAATGCTGAGCGCGGCAAGATCGCCCGAGTCGAGCCGGATGCCCGTCATCTCGAAACCTCGTTCTCGCAGCCGCCGGCCAACTTCGACCGCGTGGTGGACGCCCTCGATGGTGTCAAACGTGTCGACCAGGAACACACAGTTGTTGGGCATGGCGTCGGCATAAGCTGCAAATGATTCCAATTCGTTGTCAAAGGACATGACCCAACTGTGTGCATGGGTTCCACGGACTGGGATGCCGTAGACCTTGCCAGCCAACACATTGGACGTCGCGGCACATCCACCGATGTAAGCCGCTCGCGCGGCAGACAATCCGCCGTCGATTCCTTGTGCCCGTCGAAGTCCAAATTCCAAAACATCGTCTTCGCCCGCCGCATCGCAAATCCTCGCAGACTTGGTCGCGATAAGCGTTTGAAAATTGATGATGTTTAGCAAACCGGTTTCGACCAGTTGGCATTGAAGCAGCGGGCCCCGCACGCGAACCAGCGGTTCGTGTGGAAAGACAACGGTGCCTTCCGCAGTGGCGTCGACGTCCAGACAAAGCTCGATGCGCTCGAGATACGACAGAAAATCATTCTCGAAGAGCTGGCGTTTGTCCGTGCCCGTTAACGTCGCAAGGTACTCAACATCGCTCGGTGTGAATCGTAAGCCGGCCAGCCAATCGACGACGTAGTGCAACCCACAGGCAATCGCATATCCGCCATCAAACGGATTCGTCCGGTAAGTCAAATGAAATACGGCTTCCCGGTCTGCTCGACCCGATTTCCAATAGCCGTTGGCCATCGTCAATTGATAGAGATCCGTCAGAAGGCCTAACGAATGTTGATAGATGGTTGACAATGGCATCATGCTGCTCGCTTCTTAGTGTAAGTCTAACACTAAGCATGTTGCCGTCAAGGTCGCAACGGTCGTGCCACCTATAGTGACTAGACTTCCGATGTTTTCTGAAACTTCGGAAGTCTAAAGCAGACCTAAAGCTATGTCGCGCTTGTCGTGCGAGATAGAATAGTGCCATGAGCGAAAGTCAAATTGGACAAAAAGTTCGACAAGTTCCCAAATGTACAGCACTCGTAGTTTGCGATCGTGTCAAACGCGACGAGAGCACGGGTCGCAAGACAATCAAGGGAACGTTCGATCGGCTGGTGGCTCCGAAAAACGAGCCAATCAAGATGCGGTTTCAAGTGTACACCGAGTTGACGGACGGCTTGGGTTCGGTGCCGCTGAAAATCCAAATCGTCGATGCCGACTCGGGAATTGTGGACGATGACTCGGTGATGTTCGAAAGCACTCTCGTCGCAAGTTTTCCTCATCAGTTGAAGACAACGACAGCGGTGTTTGAGGTACGACTTACGTTCCCCCAACCTGGTGTTTACCGCTGCATCCTGAAAGCCGAAGAGCACGAGATCATGTCGAAGCGGATCATCGTGAACGAATCCGATCGCGGGTAGCTCCGACTTCCGAAGTTAACACGTACGTCATTCTTTGAACGGAATCTTGCCGTCCAGGTAACGCCAGTTCTTAATGAACGAAATCAAGTCGGCCATGTCTTGATGCGGGATCTTCTTTTCCAATCCTTCGGGCATTAGTGAGATTCCTGTCGAGCGCATTTCGTCGATCTCGCCGCGTGACAGTGTTATGGATTTGTTCTCCGGTTGGCGCAACGTGATGGATGTCGATGTTTCGTTCGCTAACACACCGGTTAAAATTCGACCGTCGGTGGTGATGACAACATAAGCAACATAATTCGCGTCGATGGCACGATTGGGCTGGATGATGTCGGTCAAATACTGTGTTGGCTGCTTGGTTCGTGAATCGGAAATGTTTGGCGCGACGTCGACGCCAAGATCGCCGATACGATGGCACTGCGCACAGTTGGCTTTGAAAACTTGCCGGCCGTGAATCGGTTCGCCTTTTAGTTTCAAAACCGCTTGATAATCCGCCAGTGTTTGAACTCGATCGGCTGGAATGGCGCTGGCCAGCAGTTTCGTGGCGCGATTCTTGATTTCCGCGTTGCCATGATTAAGCAATCGATTCGTGCGCGAGCCATCGAGTTCCCCCGGTTTGATGTTTTCCGCTTCGATTTCGTCGAGCAGCAATGTCGTGCGATCGGCTCGTGCCAACAGACCATCAAGTATTGGTCCACGAATCGCTGGTGATTCGCTGGGAAACGACTTGATCAACGCTTGCCAAGGTTCGAGACCGGCGTGGCGCCGAAGTGCGTCGATGGCCGCAATGCGTACGGCTTGCGACGTTTGATCTTGTGCGAGAACCCCCAGGATATTCGCGTCCGTGTGCAGGGCAAGGAGTTGAATCGCTTCGATGCGCTCGTTGTCAGGCGACTTTTTGTTCCCAGCCAGCACGGCGGCTCTTTCGAAGTGGGTCAGAATGCCCGCCTCAACGTCGTCGCCGGACTTGTCGAGTAGTGATTGAAGTGACTTGCGTTGTCCCAGCAGCGATTGGCCAAAAGCGGTGATGACGGCACGTTGTGTGTGGGCGACCTGTTCATCGTAATCCTTCGACAAGAACTCCAAAGTTCGCCGCAGTTCTTTTTCATCACGATTCTTCCCAGCGGCGGCAAACAAGTCGGTAAGCAACAATTGCGCACCGGGTTTATCACTCCAATTTGAAGTCTGAGCGAACAGGTTGCCCCAGCTACCTGCATTGTCGCCGGCCGCGATGATCACGGCATGCCGCAGCCAATCATCCTTGACGCTGGCAAACAACAAAACTTGCATGCCGTGAAAGATTTTGTTGTATGTTTCGGGCAGCGGAGTGATGGAAAGTGCGACCTGAAATTGAACACCTGTGTCAGTATCACCTGCGAGGGACAAAATGTCGTTTAATCGATCTGGATTCTTATCCAACCAATGTTCGGCCATCAAGACGCCCTGACGACGGACACGCGGTTCGCCGTCTTTCATGGCTTCCAACACATCATCTTCGGATTCGGCACCAAGCCCCCTAAGCAACCACAGTGCCTGTAGACGAGCCGCTGCCAGTTTACCTCGTCTTGCCGTGTTCCGCAGTGATGTTTCGGCCGATTTGTCTTGCCGCTCCAGCAACAGCCGGGCCGAAGTTTCTCGCCACCAGGCGTTGGTGTTCTCAAGGTGTTGTACCAGCTGTTCGCTGGATGCCTTTGATAGCTGCGGTGTTGCCGGCTTTTTCGCCGAGTCTTTGGAGGTGATGCGGTAGATTCGACCGCGATTATTTCCCAGCAGCAAGTCGCGACGTGTTTTCAATTCCGTTGGCATAAACTGCGGATGCTCGATCACGGCGCGGTACATATCGACGACGTACAGCGCACCGTCGGGGCCCGTTCGTAGGTTGACCGGCCGAAACCACTGGTCGCGCGACGCGAGGAATTCGACACCCTCGCGAGCCGGCTTGGCAGTGAACGTCGCGCCAGCGGGTTTCATGATTTCACGATGAACGAGATGCCCCGTTGGGTCACAAGTAAAGGCGTTCCCGTAAAACTCGTCGGGCAACGCGTCGCCGCGGAAGATGTCGACGCCGCAAGCCGCGGTGAATTGACCGGCGTGCAAGTTCGAGGTTGTCCAGGCACGAGCGATGGGATAGATGCGCGATGCAGCACCAGCAATGGCGACATCATTAAAGATTGCGGGCACAGCGGCTAACGGGTTTTTCTTGAGGTAGCGGTTTTCGATGACGATGTGTTTGACAGGATTGCGATTGCTACAGACGAATCGATTGCCCCAGTCGTCAAACGTCAAACCGAACTGACCAACGCCGCTGACAGGCTCGAACTTGTGCGTCATAGGGTCGAATCGAAAGTCCATGCCGCTGATCGAAACGGGTTTCGAGTCGGGATCGCGGGCGTCGACCACCGTGCCACCTCGCAAACCGTTGGCGATGTAGATGTGATTGTCCAGCGCCAATCGGGGGTGGTTGGCGCGAAGCTGTGTGTTCTCTTGAGCAAAGCCGGTGTACCAGGTTTCGACTTGATCGGCCCGCCCATCGCCCGTGGTATCTTTCATATAGGCGACTTGGCCCGCCATCGTGACGAATGCGCCGCCTTTCCACGGCTGCAGGCCGGTCGCAAACAGCAATTCGTCCGCAAAGATCTTGACCGTTTCATAATTGCCGTCGTTGTCTTTGTCTTCGAGGATCTTGATGCGCGACTTGGGCTTTTCCCCGGCAGCAGGCCCGTGCGGATAGTCTCGCATCTCCACAACCCACATGCGGCCGTCTTCGTCGAATCGGATGGCGACGGGATCGATCACTTCAGGCTCGCTTGCCACAGCTTCTATCTTCAAACCGGGGACGAGTTCGAAGTGGGCGAGCGAGTCTTTCGCTTGGATGGGGCTCTTGGGGGACGCAGGCTTTTCGGCAGCCGCGTTCAAAGGAATTGTAATCGCCAATGAAATGACCAAGCCGCGAAACACTGTAACCATCGAATTGATCTCCAAGGGAGCAAACAAGTTGGGGCATCGTGCTACGAGGTTACCACGCTCGGAGGCGAATCTCAATCATTGACGCTCTGTTCGCTCCGATGGGGAACTACACGGATCAAGAGTGAGAAGAGGTGACCTTGGAATTGCCGCATCGTCGAACGAACGTGTCACACAAAATCGATAAGACTTGTGAGGAGAATGACCCCGACAACGAAGTCTAGTTTCCTGAGCCCGTTCGAGGCCCCGGGCTTCGTTAACGCGTTAAGCACGCAACTGTTCGCGTATCTTTCGTTTCTCGTCTTCTCTCAAGGAGATTGTGATGGATGGGTCATCTCGCGCGCCGACTTTCACGCTGTTTCAGTTGTTCGTTGTGATCAGCGTGCTGGCGTTGATTATGGCAGTGAGCTTGCCGTCGATTCAAGCGGCACGCGAAGAGTCGCGAAAAGCGCAGTGTACGAACAACCTGAAGTCCATCGGTGTCGCGCTGCTGAATTACGAGGACACTTACCGGCAACTGCCCTTCAACTCGCAGTCGGAAAACAAGTACATTCTCAACGGTCAAAAGCCTGGCCTGGAAGGTGCACGAGGTTCAGTCTTGTTCAAGGTGCTACCTTTCATGTTGCAGGACCCAATGTATGGCAGTCTCCAGGATGAAACGAACAACTTTCGCGACGACGATGGGTTGTTGTATCGAGTTTGGAAAAAGGAAGACCAGGGGCGAATCCCGCTGGGTTACGAACCATACTTCACCCACATTCACGTTCCCAGTTTTTGGTGTCCATCGGCCGATAGCCCGAAGTGGAATACCAACGCGGAGCACGATCGTGATAAACATGCCCTGGCCTGCTATGCGATGAGCGTCGGTGCTCAGCGGCGTGACGATGAAGCAGGATGCAACTCAAGCGACGAGTCGATTGTTGGGCCGTTGATCAAGCACTGCGGGGATTTTCATTCATTGGGGTTTGAGGATGGGCCTGGAGCAGCCGACTGGGGAAACGACTATCGGATCCGATACATATCTGGTGCGTTCAGTGCCACGTACTACGGGGCGACACTTGGCGAATTCATTGATGGGACGTCCAACACGATTGTCGCGGGCGAGTTCTTGCCGAATCGGACTGAGGATGCGTGGCAGTGGGGTTGGATGATCGGATTCGAAAAAGGGGCCGTACTGGGGACGGCCGCGCCTTGTAACGCGCCGGCGCGATCGCACGGTGGGAGACCCGTCGCTCCGCATGAAAGTATCGATCCAACCGGCACGCTCTTGTCGCATCCATGCGCCCAGCCGGGTGATCACATTTTTGGCTTTGGCTTCAAATCCATGCATGCTGGCAATGGTTGTAACATCCTTTTGGGCGATGGGTCCGTGATGTTTGTGTCGCAGGACGTTGATTATGAAGCGTGGCAGAACGCTGGCGCACTTGCCGATAAATCAGGAACGTCGCCAGGCGAATGATAAATTATGATCGATCCACGGTCGTGGATTTTTGATCAAATCGATAGTGCGCCGGAACAATTGGGGACAATTGTTCTACATTAGGGCTCGATGATGTGCGTGAGTTGGACGGCGTCGGATTCGGCGTTGGCATCGACTTTAACCGCGGCGGTCCATTGGACGCTGCCGACTTTGCACAGGCCCTCGCCACCTTCTTGGCAGTAGAAATAGTTCATTGAAACGGTGAGCGAATCTTGTATCGAGTCGGCGGCGACGGTGACTTCAACTTCGGCAGCCGGAATCTCGATGCGTTTTGGTTTTTCGTCCGTTGAAACATGGAAACTCATCGGGGCCAGCGGATTGATTTTCCAGCCTGCGGGCAAATCGAGTTTGATGCGAACTTTGACCTTGCCGTCGGTGGCTTTGACCGTCTGTGCTTTTGCTTTGACCTTGCTTGCGCCGGCGAAGGCGGATGGTTTTTCTTGAGTGGGTGGATTGGGTGGTGTGAGGCCGGCGACTTCGAACGTGCCGACCTCCTTTGTCTTCAAGTCAAACGTGCGAATCAAGTGATTGTTCGTGTCGGCGATGTACAGCACGTCGCCCGCAATGGTAATGCCGGCGGGTTCGTCGAACGTGGCGGCTGCGTCGTCCTTGCCGGGCTCGCCGGTGCCCGCAATCGTGTGTGTCTCGCCGGTCTTGGCGTCGGTGACTTTAACTTTGTTGTTGTAAGTGTCGGCGATGTAGATTTTGCCTTCGTTGTAGACGACACCCAGCGCGTGCTGGAGTTGCACGCCTTCCATTTTCATCTCGCCGTTCACATCGCGAACAAACGAGCCGTCTTCGTCTTTGGCATAGACCACATGCGGTTGTTTGCCGTCGACGTCGCCGAATGCGAACAAGCGACCGCCGGGCAGCATGGACGAGCCAGTCACGGTTTTCACTTCTTTCGTCGCGTCGAATGGAACGGCGCGAATCGAACTGCCTTCGCTATCGGCGACATACAGCCATGTGCCGTCCGACGTGAGGCCGCTGGGCTGAGCGAAAGATGAAAAGCCGGTTTCATACGGCTGCTGTGGCAACAGCGGACCGTCCACGATGTCCTCGCGACCGTTGCCCGCGTAAGGGCCGATTTCCGATTCGTCCAATGGCATTTTCCAGATTTGGTGCGGACCGGCCATCGCGATATACAGATCACTTTCGTGGACCCATAAGGCCCAGGGGCTGTTGAGTCCTGTTTCCATCGGTGGTCCCACCCAACGCTCGGGAAGCGGATCGGTGCGAGCGATATTCTCCAGGCCAGGCCATGGATTGCGGCCTTGCTGCCCAACGCCGGCGATCGTCTTCACCGTCTTTTTGGCGAGGTCGACCTTGCGAATCATGTGGTTTTCCGTGTCGGCGACGTACAAAGTCTGCTTGTGCAAAACCATGCCTTGCGGGTGGTCGAACGAAGCCTCGTCATAACCTCCGTCGTCACGTCCAATCGCGCCGCTGCCGATAATGTCGATTACTTTTCCGGAGTTGGGCGTGTCGAGCGACGTGATCACAATTCGGTTGTGATTGCTGTCAGAGATGAACAGGCGGTTGTTTTCCGCGTCCGCAAGCACTTTGCCTGGGAAACGCAGCGGGGTCTCCTCTTGGCGGTGCGCAAGTAAGTCGAAGTGAATCGGCGAATCATCCAGCAGCTTTCGTTTGCGATAATAGGGCATGGCGTTCTTGAGGATCGCGTCGACGTTTTCGAATTGAATCTCGCCGCTGCGCCCCCAAACGGCGTAGCCTTCCGGGTCGATCATCAAGACGGTCGGCCAACTGCGAACACCAAACGTGTTCCAAACGCGGTGGTCGTGGTCGTTGATCACCGGGTGCTCGATCTCGTATCGCAAGATTGCTTCTGAGATGTTCTTGGAATCTTTCTCCGTTTCGAACTTGGCTGAATGAACGCCAATCACGACTAGTTCGTTGGGATACTTGTGTTCGAGCTTTTTGAGTTCTGGCAGAATGTGGATGCAGTTGATGCAGCAGTAGGTCCAGAAATCGAGAATGACAAACTTGCCTTTGAGGTCGGCTTTGCGCAGCGGACCGCCGGTGTTAATCCACTTGGCGTCTTTTGGAAAATCTGGAATGCGGATGCGATGTGCGAAAGGACTGGCTTCAACCGGTTCTTCTTCGTTGTTCTTCGGTTCGTCTTCATCAGTCTTCGGTTCATCGGCCTTCGGTTCGTCTTCATCGACCTTCGGTTCATCGCCCTTTGAATCGTCTTTGTTTGGTTCGTCGCTCTTGGGTTCGCCCTTGTTCACCGGCTCAGGTTCTTGGTTTGACTTCGACTCGTCAACGTTTCCTTGTTTTGGTTGGCCGGATTTCTTGGTCTCGTCCGGCTTCTGTTGCGAGACGGCGGGTGAATCACAACACGTATGCAAAATGCCTAAAAAAGCGATGACGATGATTGCCAAGCGTTGAATCCATCCTTGATGTAATGACGTCGCCATGGTGTTCTACTCCCGCAGGATAAATCGATCTGCGTTGATTTGTTATTCGGACCTTATGATATCCAAGTCGCGGGATTACGCGAAACCATAAAGTTTGGTGTGTGCCGAAATGCAGGAAAACTGTATCCGATTCAACAATTCCTACGCACACCACCCATTTTTCCTATATTCACCACAATGTTTATTGTGTATATCTGGATTAGCCAACCAATGACATAATAATCTAAGTATTTACAGTAAAACAGGTTGCTTCCAAATCGCCACAGCCAGCACAATTCTCAGACTCGATATTACGCAATAAGCCATCGCACACTTTGCAACGATTCAAACTCTGTGCAAAGAATTCCTTTTGCCTGGTTTACAGTTTTGTCGAATTAACCCGTATATGTGCGTAATTGGTAAAGGACGACCGAGCTTAACACAGGACTGAAAAACAGACTCGCGACGGCTCCCAACACAACGCGGAAAGCCGATACGATTCCTCGGGACGCGAGTCATAGATTGTTAAGAAACTGGGAGTGCTTTCAGATGATTCGCCACTTGATGCTCGCCACTTTGCTCCTCACGTCCGCCGCACCGAGCGTGTTTGGCAAGCCTTGGGCGGTCGACATGTTCGAAACCACGAACCACGACTTTGGTGTCGTTGCTCGTGGGGCACCCGCGTCTTTCGAATTCAAACTGACCAACAAGTACGTCGAAGACGTGCATATTGCCAGCGTTCGCAGCAGTTGCGGTTGCACGACTCCAAGAATCATGACGGCGGATCTGAAGTCTCTGGAAACCGGCTCGATTCTGGCGACCTACAACACTAGTTCATTTCTTGGCAAACGCAGCGCGACAATTGTCGTGACCATTGACAAGCCCTACTTTGCTGAAGTGAAGTTGACGGTGTCAGGTTTCATTCGCGGTGACATCGTGTTCGATCCGGGGACGGCTGACTTTGGAACAATCAGCCAGGGAGCGGCGGCCAGCAAACTTGTGAAACTCAATTACGCTGGGCATTCGAATTGGCGAATCGTGGATGTTCGCAGCAGTGCCAAATCGAATTACATCGTCGATCTTAAAGAAGCCGGCCGCATTGGCAATCGAGTGACGTATCACCTGAACATCAGTTTGAAAGACTCGGCATCTACGGGATTCTTTCAAGACCAGATTACGATTGTCACCAACGATACCGCGAATCAAACGATCCCGCTCACCGTCCACGGAAAGATTGTTCCGTCGCTGGTGGTCAGCCCGGCGTCGTTGTTCATGGGCGTTCTTAAGCTGGGACAATCCGTGACCAAGACTGTGGCTGTCCGTGGTAAGAAACCTTTCCGGATTGTCGAGATGAAATGTGGTCATCCGAGTTTCGCATTCAAGTCGACCGACGAGGCGAAGACGCTGCACATGGTTCCCATTACTTTTCGTGCAGACAAGAGCGGCAACGTTTCGCAGACGATCGAGATTCACACGGACTTGGGCGGATCGGTCAAATGCCTGGCGACCGCGACAGTACAAGACGGGAGTTGAATCGGTACTCAGTACTTAGTACTTACCCAGGTCATTCATCAAACGTCTCGTCGATGCCGAAGAACATCATGTGTTGCCACGGCAACTTGTCGTATTCTTTGACAAGTTTGAAGCCATTCGCTGGCAACTCTTTCATGATCTGAGCTTTACTCATTTTGTGCAGCGGCTTGATGGGCACGTCGGGGTCTTCTTCGCGATACTCCAGCAAGACGATGACGCCGTCCGGTTTGAGCGACTTGCGCATGGCCCGCAGCATGTGCTCGGGGTGCGAGAACTCGTGATAAACGTCGACCAACAGGACGAGATCGATCTGGCCAGTGGGCAGTCGTGGGTTGTGTAGCGAACCGAGAATGGGCGTGATGTTGTCCACCTGCTCGGCATGCATCCTGTCTCGCAGGAACTTCAGCATTTCTGGTTGAATATCGACGCCTAGCACCTGGCCTTCGTCGCCGACGATTTTGGCCATCTTCAGTGAATAGAATCCATTGCCACAGCCCATGTCACACACCGTCATGCCGGGTTTGAGGCCGAGGCTTGCCAACATCAACGAGCACCGTTCTTCGCGCTCTCGCTCGTTGCGGATCAACCATTCGGCACCCAGGTAGTGCATCGTTTGGGCAATGCGACGGCCTTTGTAGACTTGAAGCGGTGGTGGTGCTTTTTTGCTAGAGGTTCCTGTTTGCGCCACGGCAGTCGAAACAAAGTTGGCGAACGAATTCGATAGGACAAGAGCCGCGATCAAGAAAATGCTTCTCATGAAGATCCCTGTCTTAGCGGATGATTAAGCTCGCGTGGTCTCACGAAATCGCTTGATCAAATCACGCGTTACCGGTCCGGGCTTGCCGTCACCAATCGTGCGGCTATCGACCTTCACTACCGGAATGACTTCGGCAGCACTTCCAGTAAGAAAACATTCATCCGCGATATAAACGTCGTGCTTGGTCAACGCCGTTTCGCGAACGGTGATGCCGGCGGCTTGGGCGAGTTCAATCACGACACCCCGTGTGATGCCTTCCAAGATACCGGCGTCGGTGGGCGGCGTCAGCAATTCTCCGCCGGTCACGAGAAAGATGTTGTCGCCCGTGCATTCGGCGACTTCGCCTTTGTGATTCAACATCAGCGCTTCGACACAGCCTGCTTGCAGGCCTTCGACTTTGGCGAGAATGTTGTTCAGATAGTTCAGCGATTTGATGCGCGGATTCAATGCCGCGGGGTGATTGCGAATTGTGTTGACGGAGACAATCTCCAGACCGTTTTCGTAGAACTCGTCGGGATACAACGTGATATGATCCGCGATCACGATGACTTGCGGATCGCTGCACTTGTTTGGATCGAGGCCCAACGAGCCGGAGCCACGTGTGATGACCAATCGCACATAACCGTCTTCAAGGCCACTGGCCGCAACCGTTTCGTTGACGGCGCTGATCATCTGAGACTTTGAAATGGGAATTTCCAGCAAAATCGCGCGGGCCGAGTCGTACAGCCGATCAATGTGTTCTTCCAAACGAAAGACTCTACCGCCGTAGATGCGCATGCCTTCGAAGACGCCGTCGCCGTACAACAGTCCATGATCGTAGACGCTGATTTTGGCGTCTTCTTTGTCGAAAAGCGTTCCGTTGATATTAACCTTGAGCGACATGGCGAATCATCTGTGTGTAGAACAATTGTCTCAATTGTTCTCTTTTGTGCTTTGCGGTGGAAACAGTTGGGACAACTGTTCTACAAAGTCTCACCGAACCTGTTCGACTTGACCTTCCACCAACCTCACGACACGATCGGCCTGGTCAGCGACCGACTGATCGTGCGTTACCATGACTATAGTGAGGTTTTGCTCTTCGTTCAAGGAGCGGAGAATTGCCATGATGTCTTGACCAGTTTGTTGATCGAGATTTCCGGTCGGTTCGTCGGCCAACAAGACACGCGGCTTCGACATCAACGCCCGTGCAATCGCCGTGCGTTGCATTTCGCCGCCAGACAATTCGCCAGGCCGATGCCGCTCTCGATGCGAGAGCCCGGCCATGTTGAGTAGCTCTTTTGCCCGCTGGGTGTGCTTGCGTTTGTTCAGCCAATAACGGAAGACGCCTTCGGAAATCATCCGCGGGATCAAGACGTTTTCCAGCATGCTCAGTTCGGGCAGCAAGTGATAGAACTGAAAGATCATGCCGAAATCGTGATTTCGCAAGGCATCGCGCCGAGATTGCGGCAGATTGTCGACGCGTTTTCCCTCGAACGTGACTTGGCCTTCGTCCGGTGCGTCGAGCGTGCCGAGCAGGTGCAGCAAAGTGCTTTTTCCCGAACCGCTCTGTCCGACAATCGCCGTGAACTCGCCTTCGCGAATCCCGAAATCGACACCGCGCAGCACGGGAATAACAAGCTTGCCCTTGCGATAACTTTTTTTGACGCCCTGCGCGCCTAACAGGCAATTCTTTTGGCTCGCGTCCGGTGCCTTGTCTTGTTTCGACTGCACTTTAAAATGCGGACCGCTCGTTGACGGCTCGTCCATGGAACGGGGACGCGGTTTCGTTTCCAACGTCTTACTCATATCGCAAAGCCTCGACAGGATGAAGTCTGGCGGCACGCATCGACGGCAAAACGCTTGCCATCACGGCAATCATCATGGCTCCCAACGCCACCCACACGCAGGTCAGCGGATTGATGATTGTGGGGATTTTCTGAAAGTAATAGATCTCTTCGGCAAACACTTCTTGCCCGGAGACGTACTCCACGCCCGCGCGAACCGTTTCGATGTTTGCCACGAACAACAGGCCCAGCCCCACGCCGACACCGGCACCGACCGCGCCGAGCGACAAACCGTAGCTCAAAAAGATACTCATCACGCCCGTGCTGGGTGCACCAAGCGATTTCAACACACCGATGTCGCGGGTCTTTTCAACAACGATCATGAAGAACGTCGCCAGGATTCCAAATCCTGCGACGGCAATGATCAGGAACAACAATATGTTGAGAATCGTCGTTTCCAATTCTACGGCGGCCAACAGCGGACCTTGCATATCGCGCCACGTTTGAATTCGATACCCGTACTCGGCCACGGGAAATCGCGCCTGCAACTTGTCTCGGACGGCGGTCAAATCCGCGCCCGGTTTCAATTTGAGTTGCACCGAGGTGACATTGCGAGCACCGGTCTGCGGATCGATCATGCCACGCAGTTCTTGCAACTTGTCGATCGGCATGAATGCAAAACTCGAATCGTATTCACTCATTTTGCTTTCGTAGAAATCGACGACCGTGAACGCACTGCTGATCGGCTTTGGCGGAACGCCGGATGAAGGCAGCGTTAGTTGAACGTCGTCGCCCGGCAGGCAAAAGAAGACATCGCTGACCTCGCCCGTGTCGGGATGGCGCGACTTTGCGCTGACCACCGCGATTCCGATGATCAAGCCGGTGTGTTGCTCGGCAGCCGGATTGAAGGCGTTATAGAATTCGCTTTCTTCATCGTGCTTGCGGCCTTCGAGAAACGGATCGGTCGCGACGAACGGTGAATCTTGATCTGTAGGACGGGCACTCTTGCCCGTCCCATCGCCATCATCGACGGGCAAGAGTGCCCGTCCTACCGATGGTTGGTCGACGTCGTCAAACACAGGTGGCTTGTCGGGAAGTGGTGCGAAGTGAGTGCCCGTTTTATCTGCGTCCTTGCCTTCGGCACGGTTTGCTGCATCCAGGATTTGCTGGTCGAGTTTCTTCGCCTCATTGCGTTCTTGTTCGTAGAAACGTTGATAGTTGGCCCACCCGCGCCGATAGTCCCAGCCGCCGTCCGGCAGTCGTTGTTGACCGTGATCGTCGACAACCTGGTCGTAACCGCCATCGTGCAATTGAAAGCTCAGTTGCCTCTGGTTATCGGGATGCAGGCAATATGGCCGAAAGCTGCTCACATCGGCATACGTTTTTTCGTCCACTCCGATCAACATGATTTGCTGGTTGACGTTGCGGCCGCGATTTTGAAAGTGCAACATCGCGGGGACGCGGACGATGGACGTGATTGCTTCCAGCTCGTCGCCAACCACTTTGCGGATTTCGTCATAGTGCCACGGGGCGTTGTAGATTCCGTCCAGCCCAGGACTTTCAATGACAATGTCGGAGAGAATGCTGTGCAGCCGGGTGTGCATCTCGGCGCTGAACCCTGCCATGACGCTGTTGACGACGATCAACGTTGCCACGCCCAATGTCACACTGATGATCGAAGCTAGAGCAATGTAACGACTACGAAGATAACGCCACGCGAGAAGAAACTTGTACATAGCCAGTCCTTTGGCAATTGCGGATTTGCAGACATCGGAATGCGGATTGGCAAATCTGCAATCCCAAATCCGCAATCAACTCGTTTCCGGTCGTAATAACGGGAACAAAATCACTTCGCGAATGGTCTGCGAGTTGGTCAACAGCATCACCAGCCGGTCGATGCCAACTCCCAGTCCACCAGCCGGCGGCATTCCGTGCCGCAAGGCTCTTACAAAATCATGGTCCATCTTGGCCATGGAATCTTCTTCCGGCAGTCCGTCCAGTTGCCGCGTGAACAACTGTTCCTGCAAATCTGGATCGTTCAATTCGGTATAGGCGTTGGCGATTTCCATGCCTTGAATGAACAGCTCAAACCGCTCGGCGATCGCGGGGTTGTCCTTCTTTCGCTTGGTCAGCGGACAGATGCTCTCGGGATAGTCGATCACAAACACAGGTCCGCTTAACGAGTCTTCGACTTTCTCTTCAAACACTTCGTTCTTGATGACGTCCGGGTGCTTGCCGGCCGTTTCAAAGCCGATCTTATCGGCGTACGCTTTCACGGCATCGGCGTCTTGCGGATCGATCTTGGTGTTTTCTTCGAATAGCTCGTCGTAAGTCTTCCGTGCAAAAGGCGGCGTGAAGTCAATCTCATCGTCGCCCCACGGGAGTTTGTAATCGTCACCAATGGCCTTGATCGCATTGACGATCAGGCTCTCGGTCAAGTCCATCATCGTTTCGTAGTTGCCCAACGCCTGGTAAACCTCGAGCATCGTGAATTCAGGATTGTGGCGCGGGCTGATTCCTTCGTTGCGATAAACACGTCCCAGTTCATAAACACGTTCCATGCCGCCGACCAGCAGGCGTTTGAGATGCAGTTCCAATGCAATCCGCATGTAGAGATCGATGTCCAACGCGTTGTGATGCGTTGTAAACGGCCGCGCCGCCGCACCACCGGCGATCGAATGCAAAGTCGGACCTTCGATTTCGCAATAACCATCCTCCGCCAGTGTCGCGCGAATCGATTGTACGATCTTCGTTCGCTTCAAGAAACGATCGAGCACGCCTTCGTTGTAAGCCAGGTCGACGTACCGCTGACGCTGACGCAATTCTGGATCAACCAATCCGATGTGTTTCGCGGGCGGCGACTCCAACGACTTCGTGAGAAAATGCAACTTCTCAACAAAGATCGAAAGCTCGCCGGTCTTCGTCCGTCGCAGTTGCCCATCAACGCCCACGATGTCGCCCAGGTCGAGGCACTGGATCAGTTCCCAGTTCTCGTCGCCAACTTGTTGCTTGCCAATGAAAAGTTGAATCCGCCCCGACCAATCTTGAATGTCGATGAACCGCAACTTGCCTTTGTCTCGCTTCAGCACAATTCGACCGGCGGCACGAACTTTCGGTCCTTCAAATGTGCCTTTGCCCTGGTCGCCGATCCATTGGCGAAACTCCGTCCGATCATCGCCCGACGCGTCGGCCAACACCCAAACCGATTTGTCATTGATCTCGACTTGCTCGATCGTTGGCAGTTCGATCGTGTCACCCGCCTCGGAGACAAACTTCACTTCGCCCGCACGAGCACGAATGTCGCCAATCAGTGTGCGATCATCAAACCGCTGTCCCCATGGGTCAAACCCCAAGTCAACGATCCGCTTCATCTTCTCGCGCCGAGCCGCTTCCAGACCCTCGTCGTCGCCAGCATCGTTGGTAGTTTTTTCGTCGGCCATGTTTCGATTGATGGGCGCGCGGAAGACAACGTTCGTTACTAAAGTCAAGGAACGCAACATTTTAGTGAAAGCCCACCAGCGGTCAATGTCACTGGTCACGCGGCATTCTAGCAATCGAACGCTGTCACTCTTGGAGATCCTCAGTCGAGTCTAGACTCGACTGTACGTGTTCGCTGCGTTTCGATTCAGACTCTCGTAGGCGTCTTTCATAACGTTCGCGTTGAACCTGATTAAAATCGGCGCGTCTCTGAGCATACCGGTCTGAGGACCACTTGGCCGTGAGCAACGATAGCACCATCACAGCAACTCCACAGAAAGACGCGATTGCACGCCGCCACAAGACTGCCCGTCGTCGAGCCAACAGCAAACCGATTCCAACAGCCGCCAACGAGAGTGCAATTCCCGCGACCACGATGAATTCCGGCCTTGGCATTCGAATAGGCGTGTATGGTACAAATAGAGGCGCGTCTGCCGATGCTGGCGTAGTTTGGAGACATGTGAACGCCAGCGACAGAACGAAAACTCTTTTCAACATAGTAATCTCCTACAATGGGTATACATGATCCCATGAAATTGTTGAAGAAAAAAGTCGACGGTTTTCGCCCACGTTGCTGATAGGCACGCGATTCACGGTGGCGGTGGAAGCAAGGCATTGGATTCGCGAATCGGTGTTCTCTCTTCGCTCTTCCGCAAAATGCGACGACCAAGGCAGGCCGATTGTGACGCATGATCATTACCCACATTTCTATCCCCACCGAGCCTGCAAGCTCGGTGGGGGCGTCCTTCCCTTGGGGCGTCTTTTAGTGCAAAAACCGTTACCCACCGGGACAAGCCACGATGGGGCCACCAAGAAATGCGGGTAATGGTCAGTTGTGACGCTAGCAATGAAGAAAATCAAGGAAGTTGTCGAGTGGCGAAACGAGATCTCGTGTCCCAGCCGCCCGGAAACTTCTCAACGAAGCAAGATTTTTATTGCTTCGCGTGTTATTGCAACGCGTGCAAGTACGTCAGAAGATCCGCTGCCTGGACTGGCGTAAGCGACTGTAACAGGTTGTCGGGCATCAGCGAGCGTTTTACTTTTTGCATGAATTCGATATTGTCCGCATCGATGCGGTGCTCGACTCCCTTTGCGTCCTTCAATACGATCTCATCTTCAGTGCGATGCACAAGCACACCTTGGTGCAAGTGGCCTGTCGCCGTTTCGACCATCCAGGTCTCGTATTTAGGGTCGATCCGCAGAGATGGTTCCATGATATGACGCAGCAGTTCCCGGCGTGTAAACTTGCGCCCCAGGTCAATCAAGTCAGGTCCGACAGACGACTTTTCGGGTTGCATCGGGTGGCAATTGCGACAACTGACGATTTCAGTATTGGAATACAACTCGCGACCGCGCTCGGCGTCGCCGTTTTGCTGCAACACCAGAATCGGATCAAATTCCGTTCCCAGCCGTGCCGTGCGGTGCTGAGGCTCGATGAACCATTCAAATAAGTCGCGGACTGCCGGGGATTCGTGCGCATTTCCAAGGGCGATGATTTCGCTGCGCAGTGGCTCGTTGATGTTGCCGTCGTGAATTGCTTGCCACAAGGCAAACGCCCCCCGTGTTTCGCTGAGCAAAAGATTGACCGCGACGTCGGTGTCAGCATTTCCTGGCTGATAGCGTCCTTCGATTAAGCCTGCGAGGTTCTCATCTTGAACGACGGTCATGTCGGCGTGCAATGGAGACGGCTCTGCCACAGGTTTCATCTGTTCGATCCACTGACGCAGCAGTCTCAGAGCGTCGTTGTCGAGATCGTGAGCGCCCACAAACGGCATTCGGCCCTGGCCTAGTTTTGCCAGACGGTAATAGAGCACGGAACGGTGAGGATCACCCGGCGCGATCAACTTAGCGTCGGCAATTCCAAAGTCACCTTGTCCCGGCTTAATGGCAAGCGTTGCCGGGTCGGTGGTCAGGTGAAACTCGGCAAGATACTTCGAGCGGGCACCGCCCTCGCGATGACACGCTGAACAATTGACATCCAAGTAACTGCGCGCCCTTTGATCGAGGCCGAAATCTTCGTTGAACGGCGCAACAAAACTATTTAGTGAAGCAAGACCTGCATCTTCAGGTGGTTCATGGAAGAATTCTTTGTCGCTGAGAGCCATCAGTTGGTTGTAGGGCGAAGCGGATTGGTCGTTGTCAAACGGTCGATTTAACTGCCGAGTGTTGACTCCCAAAATGAAGCCGGCATTCTCGTTATGACAAGCTAAACAGGTCTGGCGATCGAGGAACGGCCAGCTCTGTGGACGAACGCTGCCTTGGGAGTCACGTACGTTGACCGTCAGCAGGTTCGGTTCCTGCACGAGGGTCGCGTCGGTCTCCGCATCATTCCAACGATAGGCAAGTCCATACACACCATCGCCCGAGTGTCGCACCAGTACCCGTGTTTCGATCGGCCGCCATCGTTCGCCTTCTTCGTCGGCGACAGGAAGGTCAAAGTGTTGGACAAAGACGGTGCCGCAGGGGAACTTCCAAGCGTCTTCTGCGGCAAATCTAACGCGATCGGTATTTGGATCTGGGTCTAGCCCGTCACCCGGTACGGCCATCCAGCGACGGATTCTCGCGGCGCCGGCTGATTGGGGGGCGTTGATCTTATAGGGAATTACGCCAGGACTAGGTGTAAGCGATTTGACATCGACAAAAATCCCAGTCTCCGAAAGTTTGCTTGGCAAGGCGGAAGCGGTCCGCTTATCCGCCGCGATCACACGCCGGATCGTGCCGTCGATCGCGCCGGTTTCGCCCAGGATGACAATCAACGGCTCGCCGTTCGCGTCAGGTTGCACGGATGCGATGCCCGTCTTGGACGACACGGGCAACGACAAAAGTTCTTCGTTGCCCGTCGCTTGACCATCGTCGTGCTGCAATGCCCAGACGCGGCCCGATCCGTTATCGGCGTAAATATACTTGCCCTGCAACTGCGGATGTTTCTTACCACGATAAACGAACCCGCCGATGACACAGCTATTGCCGTTCAAGTGCGGATACTCCCAAACGGGATCAACTTCCTCGCCAATCATTGTCGTCGGGGCCACGCCTTGCAAATAGCTTTCGGTGAACGGCAGAGTGCCTTCGCGGTGGCTCCAGCCGTAGTTGGCTCCCTTGCGGATAATGTTGACTTCTTCGCGCCGCAAATGTCCCACCTCGGCCGCCCATAGTCGCCCGTCCTTTTCGTCGAAGGCGAGTCGATACGGGTTTCGCAGGCCGTGCGCCCAAAACTCATGCAACGCATTAGGAACGTCTACAAATGGATTGTCGGCCGGGATATAGTATCCAGCCGTCTTGCCCGTCGCGGGTTGGCGAGGCGGCGGGTAACTGATTTTTCCGCCGCGCCGATCGACATCAATTCTTAACACACCACAGAACAAGTCTTTGTCGATGCGTTGGCCGTTTTCCAGCCCATCGCCGTTCGTTCCTTCATCGCCGACGCCGACGTACAGAAAACCGTCAGGCCCAAACGTGAGTCCCCCGCCGTTGTGCCACAGATCTTCGTTGGCTTGATCGATCAGTACAAACTCGTCCCGTGCCCGTTCGCCCACGAGCGTAAAACGTGTCAGGCGATTGTAGCGACGATTGTTGATTTTGGCGGTGAAGAGCAAGTAAAAGTAGCCCTTGCTTGGCGAGCCTTCTTGACCAAACTCTGAATGCAATGCGATTGCCACGGCTCCGTCGTCTTCGTATGGCGTCCGCCACACCTGCGAGGAAATATCGAGGACCTGTACATACTCGCTGGTGTTCGCGTCGTTCTTGAACATCTGGACCGTCCCGCGTCGCTCGAACACAAACGCACGCCCACTCTCATCGTTGGCAAACGCGATACAAGTCGGCTCGAAGAATTTGAGACGCGGAAAGGCGTTCTCGGTGGTCCAAGCCGTTTCACTTGGCGGCGACCAGGACAGGCGCAATGTTTCATTGGCAGTCCGCCCATCCGTTTGGTTCAACCACACGACCAGTGCCATCACGATGGCCGCCCCGAACAGTAGCAACGTTATTCCGAGGATGAACACTCGATATCGACGTAGACCCTTGAAGTTCCATCTTGGCAGACTCAGCCATCCAGCGGAATGTTGGAGTGATTGTTGTTGTGACATTTATGTCGTCCCCTCAAATCGCATATTCGGATAATTCAAGTTCACCGACTTCGGTTGTGCTGCCGCGTAACTCGCGTGCAACGAACCCATCGTGCCCGCGAAGAAGAAGACCAATCCGTTTTCGATTGGCGCATAACTCACTTCGCGGAACAGCATCTGCAAGAGAAAAGGTGCCACAACGAGCAAGAACATCAGGCCGTGTGCCCTTACCCAGAACGGCAGAGTCTCATCGCGCCACAACTGCCATGCTTGTCGTGACCAAAGGAAATAAAAGACCAGTAACAGTAGCAGGCCAAAGATGCCGAGTTCGACCAGCACGCTGAGAAAGGTGTTGTGATGGATGTAGCCTCGAATCGATTCCAACCGCAGCGAGGTTGAGCGGTCGCTAAGGTAGTAGGTCGACTCATTGGGGAATTGGCCGAAGCCCACGCCCATCACCGGCCGGTCCTGAAACATGAGCCACGAAACGTACGCGAAGCTGGCGCGCATGTAGGTGGACTCGGCGGTTTCCGCAGCCGTAGTATCTCTCTTAAACGACACGAGGCTCTCGCCCTTGGCCAACACGATGAACGCCGCCCCACCCAGCGAGCCGAGGATGACCAGCGCGCGCCACTTGCCATGCAACGTCGCGACTAATGTGATTAGCAGCACAAACGCGGCACCCAGCCAGATGCTGCGTGTGTACGTAAAATAGGCCGCCACAAGGTAACAGGGAGTCAGGGCCGCCACCATGACGACCGCTTGGCGGCTCCACTTGCCCGACCAAGCGCATAGTGCAACGGTCACCGCCGCCGAGACGATCAGGTACATTCCCAACCGAGCGGATTGCAACATGGGCCCTCGGGCACGTCCGAAGTGCGTCCCCAGCTCCGGGTCGGCGATGAACTCGGGAAACACCAGCCCCCAAGCGTGCGCGCCTTCGGCGACCGCGGTCAAAGCTAGATAGACGCCAAAACAGGCCAGTGCGATGTACGCGCCTCGCAGCTTGGTCTCGTCAAGTCTTGTGTGCCTGGCGATCAGCAGAATCGTTAGTGGAATGAAGTATCCGTTAACCAGGTGCATGAAGATCGATTCATCGTCGGCGCCGGAGGCGCGCCAATCGGCCGTGAACGTGCGCAGCACCAGCAGTCCGAGAAAACCAAACAACACAAAGTCCGCTCGCGACAGCGGTTTGATGTCGCTTTCTCCGAGTCGCCATTGAACGACGACGGCCAGCAGCAGAAACATCATGAAGAAGCGATCAATCGACCACGTCAACCCGACCGCGTCGATGCTCCAAAAGTAGCCGCTGAAGCACGAAGCAATGATCAAATAGACAGCGCAGCCCATCACCAGCGATCCTCGCAGCGCCAGGATGGCGCCCCAGACGATGCCGACAATCGCGATGATAAAAACGATAAAACCCATTGGAGACGCGACGTTTCGGAGTGCGTTGGCGGAAACGGACGGCTACATCAGTTCGCCCCCACGGCGAACCGTATAAAACGACCTTTTCAATCGTACGTCGCAATTATCAATTCCACGACGGCAGGAATTGCGAAATCCGAGACAAAGCCTCTTTCAAAGATAGGCCATGCGATGGGTTGTTGACTTCGTTTTGTTCGACGATTTCTCGTGGTTCGTTCGATTCAGTGAGAAGTGCCGGACTCGGCTGTGGATCCGTTGTCGGCACGGTTAGAAATACGATTCCCAAGCCCGTCATCAGCCCCCCGAATAATCCGCACAATGCGATCATGCTGCGGCTGGGACCGACGGGCGAATCACCGATCGATGGTCCGTCGAGCAGAGTCATCACACTGGCCGAATGTGCCGCAATCTGGCTCGCGCGAGCGTCCGACAAGTTCTTTTGAGCTTCACTGAGAATCATGGTGCGTCGTTCGACTTCCGTCACGAGGTTTCCATATTCCGCCCGCACTTCGGCCAATCGCGTTATGCGGACCGTAATCTCGTTCACCTGCTCTTGCAGATCGTTCATCAACGTGGCACCGAGTTTCAACTCCGCTTGAATGGACGCCGTTGACGAAGGCAGTTCGTTGTGGATGTGCCGGCGAATTTCCTCTTGCGATGCTACGGTCGACATCACTTTCGGATGCACGGACGACAGTTCACCAAGCAGTTGAGCCGTCAGTAGTTTCGCTGCCATCAAGCCGTCTTTGAGTTGACGCAACGCCGGTTGTGCTTCCAGCAATCTGTTTGGGGTCGAAATCAACTTATTCGGATCATCTTCGGCTTTTTTGAGGATTTCAAGCAGTTGCTCGCTCGTCTTCTGAGCCATCCGAGCCTGGCGGAGTTCGCTTTTTACGTCGATCAAGGTTTGTGTCAGATTGCTCTCGCCCGAGGACGATTCGTTCAGAATTCGCAACTCAGCCAGGTCGCTGCCGACCGCACGTTCCTTGTCAGCCAGTTGTCGAGTGGCCTCATTCAAATCGCTACGAACCATCTCGGCGGTCTTGGTCAGTTCGTCGATCAAACTTTGGGCTTTGTGATCACGCAACTCGCGAAGTCGCTCGTCCAAGGCGTCGCACACGGCGTCTGTCAAAGTCATCGCCTTTTCTCGATCCTTGTGACTGACTTTGATATAGAACACTTCCGTGCGGCCGAACTCGGACCCGTTGGGTGCGGAAACGGAGATAGCTTCTCGCAGTTTATTGACTTCCTTGGACGAAGGCTGGTAAGACGGATTGGCAATCCGTCCCACTTTCGTGAGCGCGACATTGGCGACACCGCGACTTTTGACGAGTTCCAAAACCGTCTCCTGCGCCGTTTTCATCAACTGCGGATCGTCGAATTGGCCAGGTCGTGAGCGACTGCCGTTCGCTTCATCACGCACAAGCAATGCCTGGGTCGCCTGCCACTTGGCCGTCCGTACAAGTGCATAACCCAGGGCAAGCGTTGTAATCAGAACCGTCGGCACAATCCAGCGCCAGCGATACGTGATCAGCGTTTGGCAAACGGCATTGAAATTAAAAGGCGGCTGTTGCGGCATGTTGCGAGTCTCCGGTGTGATAAGGGAACGACCGAAGCAAAGTGAATGCCAATCGCGCCAGGGCCGAAAAAACGGCGTTCCACGCAAGCTTGACGTCGCCGAACGGCAACGCGTTGTTGATCGAAGTCAACGTGTTGTGTTTTCGCAACATCGTTGGAGTGCGGTGACTTGTCAGCAATTTCCTTTTCCTGCGGTTTTGCTGAGCAACAGATATTCTTCAACAGATTGAGACGTAAGTTTTAGAAGAAAGCGAAGTAAGGTGTGTGCAGATGGCCGTTCTCCACGCACTCTACCGAAGGCCCCAACATGCAAGTCGAACGAATACACGATCTGGACGCATTGCGCCAGCTCACCGATCAATGGAACTGCCTGTCTCGTGGTGTGCCATTTCGCAGCCATCAGTGGCTCGCCAGTTGGTGGGAGAACTATCGTGCGGAAGGCGAACTGTATCTGCTTGCGGTGCGATCGAACGAGACTCTGGTTGGCCTCGCGCCGTGGTATCGCGCTCGTTCGTTGGCGAACGGTCTCGTGTTGCGGCAACTCGGATCGGGCGAGGTTTGCACGGACTATCTCAGCCTGTTGGCGACGGAAGAACACGAGAAGCGGGTTGTGTCGGCGATCGCTGACTGGCTCGTCAACGAAGACAACACGTGGGACTTTCTGGAACTGACTGGAGTGGACGAGTCGGATCAGATGACCGCCAATCTGGTCGCGCGACTTGAGGCGGGCGGCTGTGGCCTGCACCAACAGCCAGGACTAAATTGCTGGCGAATCGATCTACCAGAAACATGGGAAGAGTACGTCGCATCGCTATCCAAGTCGCACCGTAAACAAGTTCGGCGTGTCGAGCGCCGGTTGCTCGATGAAGGCCGGGCGGTGCTGAATACAGCAGAATCTGGCGAGCAATTGACGCAGGCCATGGAGATCCTGGTCGATCTGCATCAACGGCGCCGGAAGAGTCTCGGCGAACCGGGCTGCTTTGCTTCGGATCGATTCTCGGCGTTTTTACATCAAGCGGCCGAGCGGTTGTTCGATAAGGGCTTGCTGCGATTGCACTGGGTCGAATTGGACGACCGAGCGGTGGCGGCCGAGTTCCACGTTTGCGGTGGCGGCGTGACGTATGCCTATCAAGCGGGAGTCGATCCCGACGCGATGGACGACGAGCCCGGCCGGCTGATCAATATTGCCACGATCAAAGCCGCGATCGAAGACCAACAGCAGGCATTCGATTTCCTTCGCGGGGACGAGCCATACAAAGCCCATTGGCGGGCCCAATGTCGTCCCGCGGTCGAGTATCGGGTGGCGGCAAATCATGCAACCGCACAGCTTCGCCACGCAGTCTGGCTAGCCGGCACACGGATGAAAGATTGGATCAAAGATAGTTTGAGTTTTGTTGGGGCGCATTAAACGCGATTTAACCTGAGTCTGGTGTGCCACTGGCTCTGCCAGTGCTCGAGAGTCGTCGGTTCACTGGCTGAGCCAGTGGCACACCGACACCAAACGTAGGTGAAACTGATGCTGAAACAACTTGCACAGGCAGCCTATCTGTACGGTTCGATGCCTCATCGCATCGCCGCGAACACAATCCGCGCGCGACGCGGCCGAGCGCCTGTTTCCATCCTGTTTTATCACCGAGTGGCGGACGATCATCTCAACACATGGACGATATCGAACGACCGATTCACCGAGCAAGTCGAATGGCTAGAAAAGCACTTTGACCTGGTATCCTTGGAAGAGGCACAACGACGAATGCGCTCGAAGAACCATCGAGCGGCGGTCGCGATCACTTTCGATGACGGATACGCGGACAACTGCGAACACGCCCTGCCGCTGTTGATCAAGAAACGCATTCCTTGCACTTACTTTGTTTCGACGAAGTTCGTATTGGAAGACAAGTCGTTTCCCCACGATGTCGCCGCCGGCGAACCACTACGTCCGAACACAATTGAACAACTTCGGATGCTGTCCCGCGCGGGAATTGAAATAGGTGGGCACACACGAAATCACACCGACTTAGGCCGGCTGTGCGACATCGACCAACTTTACGACGAAGTCGTCCTCGCAGCACGTGACTTGGCTGGCGAAATCGATCGCCTGGTCCGCTACTTTGCCTTCCCGTTCGGCATGCATGCAAACCTGAACGCCGCCGCGTTTCGTCTCGCTCGTGAAAATGGATTTGAAGCGGTTTGCTCAGCGTACGGTGGATACAACTTTCCCGGTGACGATTCGTTTCACTTGCAACGAATCCACGGCGACCCGGAGTGGTTTCGACTGAAAAACTGGCTGACGGTTGATCCGCGCAAACTGCGAACGAAACGATTTGATTACACACCGAAAGGGTCCGCTGATCGTTTGACCGCAAGTTCGGCGGGGTGTGTGTGATGAGTACGACCGGGGCCGACGATGGCAACACAAAACCGCGCGAGTTCAAAGCCGACTCGTTGGCCGCCGGCGTGGTGTTCATGCTGGCGATCAACGTCTTTCAGCGGCTGATCGGATTCCAACGCAGCATCTGGTTTTGCCAGTATTTGGACGACGATCAACTAGGTCGCTGGTCGCTGGCATTGAGCTTCCTGCTGTTGGCTGCTCCGTTAGCCGTGATTGGCTTGCCCGGTTCATTTGGTCGCTATGTCGAACACTATCGGCAGCGCGGCCAACTGCGACAGTTTCTCTTGCGCACGACGTTGGTATCATTTTTGTTGGCGGTCGTCGCGACAATAGGCATCTGTGCCTCACAGGACTGGCTGGCGGAAATGATTTTCAACGACGCGAGTCAGTCACAGTTTGTGTTGCTGCTGGGTGCGTCGTTAATCGCGGTGATCGCGTTCAACTACGTCACCGAATTACTGACGGCCTTGCGCCAAGTGCGTGCGGTGACCTTTTTACAATTCGTAAACAGCGTTGTGTTTGCTGTCGCGGCTTTGGGATTGATTTGGTCAACGAGCCTTGGCGCGCAGGGCATCGCGATCGGATATCTGATCGGCAGCGTTGTGGCATGCCTCGCCGGAACATGGTTCGTGCTGACCTGCTGGCAATCGCTGCCCACGGCGTCCTCGGCACTCGCACATCGCGATTTGTGGTCGAAGTTGGTGCCGTTTGCCGCCGGAGTTTGGATCGTAAACTTGCTGGCGAATCTGTTTGCGGCCGCCGATCGATACATGCTCGTCCATTTTGCGAATGAAAGCGCCGCCGAGGCACAAGCACTCGTCGGACAATATCACAGCAGCCGCGTGCTGCCCGTGTTGATGATCGCCGTGGCAGGCATGTTGAGCGGCGTGATTCTGCCGTACATGAGTTCCGACTGGGAAGCGGGACGGCGACAAGAGGTTTCGCGACGCCTTCATTTGTCGGTAAAACTGGTTGCACTGCTGTTCACGCTCGGTGGGGCGCTAATCCTGTTGATTGCTCCCTGGCTGTACGAATACTACTTTGCCGGCAAGTACAGCGACGGTCTGGCGATTCTGCCGTGGACGGTGACCTATTGCATTTGGTTCAGCCTGGGAATCATCGGACAGAATTATCTGTGGTGCGCCGAACGGGCAAAGCTGGCGAGCGTTGCCTTGGCGATCGGGCTGGTCGGAAACATCGCGTTGAACTTCTTATTGTTGCCGCTGCTGGGTTTGCTTGGTGCTGTACTTGCGACGTGTGCGGCGAACTTCATTGCGTTGGTGCTGATCTACGCGTTCAGCCATCGCGTTGGTATGACATTTGATCGAGGCACATGGCTGGCGAGCGCGTTGCCGTTGGCATTGCCGCTTGGCGCGGTGCCGACTTTGGTGATTTTGTTGGTCATTGCGATTATTGCTTGGCGAACCATCTGGTTGTTTGGGCAGCACGAGAAAGATGAACTGGCCGGCATCGTACACCGATATTTGGAAAAGGCAAAGATATTGGTCCGTCGTGACGAGCCAATTTCAACTCGCGAGGTTTCAAAATGATGTTCAACCGAAAACAAAAACTGATTCCATTGGCCGATCGTGGACCGTTGCGTGTGATGTTTACGATCACCAGTATGCCAGTTGGCGGCGCGGAGACGTTGTTGGTCAACCTCCTGCGGCGCATGGATCGCGAGCGGTTTTTGCCCGAAGTCTGCTGCCTGAAACAGCCGGGACCACTGGGCGAACAGTTAGCCGACGAGATTCCTGTTCATTCGCGGTTGATCGCCAACAAGTTCGACTTCTTCGTGTTGCGGCGATTGATGCAGCTAATTCAGCAGCGCAACATCGACGCGGTCGTGACGGTGGGAGCGGGTGACAAAATGTTTTGGGGACGGCTGGCCGCTTGGCGAACCGGCGTGCCCGTTGTCATCTCGGCGCTGCACTCGACGGGTTGGCCCGACGGGATCAGCCGCATGAATCGCATGTTGACGCCCGTGACCGACGCGTTTGTCGGTGTGGCAAAACCACACGGGATCCATCTCGTCGAGAACGAACGTTTTCCCGAGGAGAAAGTTTATGTGATTCCGAACGGCGTCGACATGGATCGTTTTCGTCTTTGCGAAGAAAGTCGCCGGCGACTGCGTGAAGAAAACGGCATTCCTGCGAACGCGCCGGTTTGCGGAATCGTTGCGGCGCTTCGTCCTGAGAAGAACCATCTGCTGTTCTTGCGCGCTGCCGCCATGTTGAAGGGTGAAATGTCCAACGCACATTTTGTGATCGTGGGCGATGGCGAGGAACGACCAACTTTGGAACGAGCAGCCAACGACGCTGGACTAGCCGACCACGTTCACTTCCTGGGCAATCGCAGCGATATCCCGGAAGTACTGTCGATGCTCGATCTGTTCTCGCTCACGTCTCACAACGAAGCCAATCCGGTTTCGATTCTGGAAGCGATGTCGATCGGGTTGCCTGTCGTATCGACGGATGTTGGTTCCGTTTCCGAGACGGTCAGACACGACGTTACCGGCTTTTTAGCGAAACCGGGCGCCGCCAACGAGATCGCGCGATATTGGCGAGAAATTTTGACCGACAGACAAGAGGCTTCACAGATGGGAGTCGCGGCCCGCCAAGTCGTTGTGGATCATTGGTCGCTCGAACGAATGGTGGACGGGTATCAAGATTTGATTACCGAGACCTACGAAGGAAAGTGTCAGTGTAGTCCGAGTTCTCCGAAACCGGACAGGCAGGTCTCGGAGATCCCTGCCCACACTCAGTCGACAAACTCCACAAGCTTTTGACTGTTGCGTGGATCTTGCAGTTTGCGAATCGCGCGATCCTCAATCTGGCGAATCCGTTCCCGTGTGACTCGAAAAACGTACGCAACTTCTTCCAGTGTGTAGTTATATCCGTCGCCAAGCCCAAATCGCATGCGAATAATCTCGCGCTCGCGCCAGCTTAGTCGCTCCAAAAGATCATCGAGTTGGGCGTGAAGCATGTTGTGAGAAGCCTCTTCGTCCGGATGGTGCTCTACTTTGTCGGAAAGCAGTTCGCCAAATTCCGTGTCCTCGTCCCGGCCGACGTTGCGATGCAGGCTGGTCGGTGGCGTGTTCATGTTGAGGATTTTTCGTGCTTCTTCGACTTCGATTCCCGCCGCTTGAGCGGTTTCTTCCACCGATGGCTTACGGCCCAGTTGATGGATCAGCGTTCCAAAGATCTTCCGCACTTGCGAAATCACCGAGACCATGTGCGACGGCACTCGAATGGTGCGGCTCTGGTCGGAAACGGCGCGAGAGATGGCTTGGCGAATCCACCAAGTCGCGTAGGTACAAAACTTAAACCCGCGCCGATATTCAAATTTCTCCACGGCGCGAATCAGCCCCGCGTTTCCTTCCTGAATCAAATCCAACATGTTGACGCCACGGTTGCGATACTTCTTGGCGACCGAAATCACCAGTCGCAAATTGCCTTCGCACAGTTTTTGCTTGGCATCGTTATGAACCGCCAGCGCCTCGCGGATTCTGCAAACACGTTTATGAAGTCCACAGGGCGTCTGTTGGGTGGCGAGCAGAATGCGACGATACTTGGCCAACTCAGCGAGAAACGCGCCGTCGGTTTTGTCGGTCGCGTTGTCCCGCAGTTTCGCTCGGACTCGCTGGACAAAGCGATCCATCCGATCCAGACGTTCAAAATGTGGCTCAACAAACTCGGTTCGCAAACCAAGTTCTTCGACCAATCGAACCGCGCGGTTGCGGCGGCGCACGAGCCGCTGCCAGGCTGCACAGCGCTTTGACGTCAAACGAGTCCGCTTCACAACGGTGTGAAAGTCTCGGCAGTTCCGGTCTAGCAGGGCGGCAAGTGTCTTAAGGTTGTGCGGCAATCGGCCTTGAATATGAGGTTTTTCCAGCCGATCGCTCACCGCGACCTGCACCGTTCGCTCGAACGATAATTGCTCATCCCGAACACGGCACAACAACTGCACAGCGTCGCGCAGAATAAAGCCAATTTTTAACATTTCGCCGCGGAACCGGCGTCGTGACACTTCCACGTCGCGAGCCAACGACAGTTCTTCCTGACGGGTCAGCAATGGGATTTTCCCAATTTGATCGAGATACAATCGCATCGGATCATCATCCCAGGTCGAATCAAGCGGCGGCGCGGAATCAGCGCGATTGAACGACGCCGCATCCGCTGGTGGATGGGTCGCAAATGGACTGTTCGATGGATCAACTGGTAGCGCGCGAATCATTTCAACACCCTTCGCCCTCAGCCACGTGCGCGACGTATCGAGGCCATGAAAAAATACCCGTGTCAGGAAGGCAGGTTATCCAAGAAGTCATGCGGTCGCATTGGGATATAGAAACACAAGCCGGCGACCAGTTCGCGGTGAACCCGCCTTTTTTCGGAATGTGGAATTCTAGGCGCGGGGTCCGGCGCGGGCCAGTCATTTGTGATAAAACGGGATTTCACCGATCCATCGCTGGACATTTGGTATGAGTCTTTCATCTGCCGCGAAAAAACTTGCCGCCGCCCTGCACGAGCATCGGCTGCGCGTCGTGTTTGCCGAGAGCTGCACGGCGGGACTCGTTGCCGCGTCGTTGGCCCGTGTGCCGGGAATCTCCCAGTGGCATTGTGGGTCGGCGGTGACTTATCGAAACGAGACGAAGATCGAGTGGCTTGGCGTGTCGCCTCGCACGATCGCCCGGCACACCGAAGTCAGCGAGCAAGTCGCCCGGCAGATGGCCGTGGGAGTGTTGAACAACACAAGCGAAGCGGATATTTCCGCGTCAATCACTGGACACCTCGGTCCGCACGCACCGGACGGATTGGACGGCGTCGTCTATGTGGGTGTCGCCCGACGAGTCAAATCGAAATCGAAAGCTATCGCCGTAGAGAGTGTCGCGCTTGAGCAAACAACGCGATTATCACGCCAGCGCGAAGCGGCGGAATTGGTTTTGACAATATTGTCCAGTCAGCTTGTCGGCCTGCGTTTTGACTAGGCTTTGTCCCAAAATCCGTAGCTATACTCGCCAGAGTGCGGTTTTTCCGCGTTCTGGCGAACGCAGCTACGTCGTTTTCAGTGCTTTGAGGCAAAGCCTAGCTGTCGTAACCGGCCGGATGTGCTTGATGCCACTTCCAAGCGGTTTCGACGATCTTCTCGATGTCTGTGTACTCTGGCGTCCAACTCAGAGTTTCTTTTGCCAGCGAAGAATCGGCAACCAGTTCCGCCGGATCGCCCTCACGCCGCTGCCCCATCTTGGTCGGAATCGCGTGCCCGGTCACTCGCCGGCAGGCGTCGATCACTTCCTGAACGCTGTTGCCCAGTCCTGTTCCCAAATTCAGCTTTAGTTCCGTGCCCGGCTGAAGTTGTTCCAGTGCCGACAGGTGTGCCGCGGCCAAGTCGTCAACGTGAATGTAGTCGCGGATGCACGTTCCATCGGGCGTCGGATAGTCGTCGCCGAAGACCGTGACGTGATCGCGTTGCCCCAAGGCCACCTGCAACACGATGGGGATTAAGTGCGACTCGGGATCGTGATGCTCGCCGATGTCTCCTTCGGGCGACGCGCCGGACGCGTTGAAATATCGCAGTGCCGCATAGCCCCAATCGTACGCGGTCGCATAGTCCGCCAGCGCCCGTTCGACGGCCAGCTTGGTGAATCCGTACGGGTTGATGGGCAGTTGTGCTTCCTGTTCGGAAATGGGAACTTGCGTCGGCGTGCCATAAGTCGCACAGGTGCTGGAAAAAACAAATCGCCAAACCCCGGCGGCTCGCATGGCTTCCATTAGGTTGATTGTCGCCACGACGTTGTTCTGATAATACTTGGCAGGATCCTCGACCGACTCGCCCACGAGCGCAAACGCGGCGAAGTGCATGACGGCGTCGATCTTGTTGTCTTGCAAGATGCGGTCCAGCAATCCGCGATCGTCCAGATCGCCTTCGATCAATCGTTCCGCTGCCACGCTGCCACGCTGTCCCGTCGAGAAATTATCTAGGACCCACGCCTGGTGCTGGCTGTGCTCCAGCATGCGGAACATGTGCGATCCAATGTAGCCCGCGCCACCGACAACAAGCACGTTCATACTAGGCGGACTCCCGTAAGGTCGTTTGATGAAGTCGCTGATAGAGGCCGCAGCGCGCGATCAATTCGTCGTGCGTGCCAATGTCTTCGATCTGGCCACCATCCATCACTAGGATACGGTCCGCCATAGCAATCGTCGACATGCGATGCGTGATCATGATTGTCGTGCGACCCTTGGCAAATTCTTCCAGCGCCTTGTGTAGCAACAATTCGCTTTCTGGATCGACCTGGCTGGTCGCCTCGTCAAGAATCATGATCGCTGGATCGCGGAGAATCGCCCGCGCTAGCGCAATTCGCTGACGCTGGCCGCCGGACAGAAGTTTTCCTTGCTCGCCGACGTTCGTCTCGTAGCCGTGTTCGAGTTTGTTCGTGATGAAGCTGTGGGCCTGAGCCTTTTTGGCCGCGGCGATGATTTCGTCGTCCGACGCGCTGGGCGAGGCGTAGCGAATATTCTCCATCACTGTTTCGTCAAACAAATGTGTCTGCTGCGTGACGACGCCGATTTGACGCCGCAGGTCGCGTTTTCGGACATCTTTCAAATCGATGTCGTTCAAACACACGCTGCCTTCCACCGGATCGTAAAATCGTGGAATCAAATTGACCAGCGTCGTCTTGCCACAACCATTGGGCCCCACAATCGCCAGCCGCTCGCCAAACGGAATGGTCAAGTTCATGTTCAGCAAGACGGGTTGCTTTTCGGTGTATTGGAACGACAAGTTTTCGAACACGATATCGGCTTGCAGATCTTTAATCGGTTTCGGATCCGCGGGATCGGAGATGCTCGGCTCTTGATCCAGCAGCGGGTACACACGCTCGCACGCGGCCACGCCGCGTTGCACGGTGATGAGCATGTCCGCAAGCTTTCGCGCCGGATCGCTGACACCGATCAAGTAGGCATAAAACAACATCAGCGCCCCAAAGCTCATCTTCTGTTCCGTGATTTGTATCCCGAACAATTGTGTCTCTTGATTGACGACCAGATAGCCGCCAAACAAAATAGCCAGGCAAATGACGCCGACCCCCAAGATCTCGTTGTTCAACCTCGCCAACGAACCATAGAACGTGATCTTCATCACCTTGTTATAAACTTCTTTGGCCGTGCGCCGAAATCGGCTGCGTTCTCGCGACTCCTGGTTGAAGGCTTTGACCACCATGATGCCATTCAGCGCTTGGGACAAGCGTCCAAACAACTTCGCGGTTTCTTCCATCAGCCGCCGATTCGCACGCTTCACCGAACCACTCAGCCGATACATCAAGAAGATCATCAGCGGGCAGATGACCAGCGACAGCACCAGCAGCCGCCAACTGATCCAGGCCGCGCCCACGATGCAGACGATCATTTTCAGCGGTTCGCGTGTGGCCTTGCCGTAGATGTACGCGCAAGTTCCGCCAATGTTCGAGATGTCGCCGGTCATGCGGCTCATCAAATCGCTGGTTCGGTTCTTGCCAAAGACGCCCAACTCCATGCGAAGCGTATTTTGAAAAAACTGGTTACGCAAATCGAACGTGGTTAACTCCGCGACGCGCTGCACGAGGATCATATTGCAAACCAGCAAGGCACACTTGATCGTCGTGCCAATCAACAACCAGCCGACGATGTAGACGAGCGTCAAGAAGGCACTATCGGGCAAATAGGCTTTGATCCAGGGCTCGACACTTCGGACGGTGGACAACCAACGCCGCTCCGCGTCCAAGCGACCGTTTTGAAAACCAATCTCGGCTTGGATGGCCTGCTTAGCATGGACCGTCTTTGCCGCGTCTTGCTGGGACTCTAAGTCCTTGATTTCATTTTGGATCTCGCGGCAGCTTTTTTCGCTCTTCTCAATCGACTCGTCCGCCCAATCGTGCATCGATTTGCTCTGAAAGGCAACTTCGACGAACGGATAAACCGCGCCGATGTTCACGCCCCACAAAACCGCAATGAAGAACGACGAAACGACGATTCCCACAATCGTGAATTTGTATTTAAGTGTCGAGCGCAAAGCTCGGAACAAGTCTTTCATTTTCCGTCCGTCCTTGGGTAGTCGATCTATTTGATGATCCACAACGGTGCTAGCTGGTGCGGGGACACACACCCGTGGGTAAGTACTCTCGGGCATTTAGGCGAATGCGGCAAGATCAGTTTCACGCCGTGTTTAACCGCCGAAGAAGAATTGACTTGACGTCTTGCATGGGTGTCACATCGTCCAGCTCGGTCGACCAACTCGAGATCAATAGCGGGCGAGTCTTATCAGTCTGTGGCATGCGGCCGTGCGAGCCGTGAACCATCGACGCGTCCGTGCTGATGACATCGAAAGGCGCGCGAATCCCCAACTTGCTTTGCATGATTCGTTTCGCAAGATGTAGTTTTCCCCAAACCCCCGGTGCGAGAAAAAGTTCGGTGGGATCGAATCCTGGTTTGTCGTGGATCGCCACACAGTTTGCAAAATCCGGTGCGTGCGATTCATCCAGCCAATAAGGATATGCGAACCAGCAATCGGGCTCGGCAATGGCAAGCAATTCGCCGCTGCGCGCGTGGCCGATTCCCACCTCGCCCATCGCATCGCGATCGAGAACCAGGTCGACACCGTCCGTTTGCAACAGCAGCTCATTGACTTTCGCGATCGCTTCCGTTTCCTGCACGTACACATGTGCGACCTGTTGATCGCACACCGCAAACGCCGCCGACGTGCCTGGCTCCAAGAGTTCGCCATTCTGGGCACGGTTCACTTCGATGAACCCGGCCTCACGAAGCACACGATTCAGAAACACGGGCCGCGACACTGGCTCAAAGGCATAATCCGAAACAATGGCCACGTCCATGCCGCGCTCGCCAGCCCGTCCAATGAGTCGTCCCGCTTCGTTGTCAACGTCACACAACGCCTGCTCACCCTGTGGCGAGTCAGGACCAAAACGCTGGTGTTCATAATCGAGGTGCGGCAGGTAGGTCAAAATCATCCCGTAGCGATCCTGATCCATCAGGTGCAACGTGGCGTCGACAATCCAGCGCGTCGAGGCAATGCCCGCGGCCGGTCCCCAAAAGTGAAACAAGGGAAACGGCCCGAACCGCTCGACCAATTCGTCACGAACGTCGGCCGGCTCCGAATAAATGTCCGGCGACTTGCGTCCATCCGCCCAATAGGTTGGTCGCTCGATCACATTCAAGTCGCATGTCGAGTGTGTCGCATAACGCCAGAACAAGTTCGCACACTTGATTGACGGATCGTTCGCCCAAGCAGCTTGCCAAATGGTTTCGCCGTCGACCAGCCTTGCGGAACGTTGCCAATTCAAGATCTGAGCCAGATCCCGAAAGTACCACCCATTTGCCACAATTCCATGCTCAACAGGCAGAGTTCCCGTCAGAATCGTAGCCTGCGACGGACTCGTCAAAGCGGGCACCGGCGGCTGCAAAGACGTTGCGACTCCGCCTTCGTCCATCAACTTCGAAATGTGCGGGGTTAAGCTCCCCAAAGAAGAACTGCCCAGTCCAGCGACGTTGATGATCAGAAGCGGTCTATGCATGTTCCAAGGTCTTGTGCCGGACCTGTCGGCAGTCTGGCTACTTCAACTCATCTGGGATAACAACGGCCTGTCCTGGCCCACGAACTCTTAGGACATAGACGTCATCAAATTCGATAAAGTACAAAGCTCGATAGACTCGTCCACGGCGCGTTTTGAATAGTGCTTGATGAACTTCGAATTCGCAATCCGCATTTTCTGGGGCGAGTCCGTGTATGACTGCGTTTTCCTTTAGATCGACCAGCAATTCGTCATACGCATCTAGCCACGACGAGGCACCCTGCGGCGAGCGATCGTGCAACCACTTGAAAATTGAGCTTTTGTCGGCCCGGGCCTTGGGCAGTTCGTGGACAGTAAAGCTCATGCGTCGCCGATATTGTATTGTCGACGAAGCTCGCTCGAATGGTCACCCGCTGGGCTTCCTCTTTCCCCATTCTTGAAGTCTTCGATCGATGCGTTAACCGCGGCCACGTTCTCGGCGTATTCATCTGGCATTGGATTCTCAAGACGCCAAGCGTCAAAAAGTTCGTCAATGCTTAGCTGGTTACCGCCGCTGTGGATTCGCTGGATAGCGAATGAATGGAAGCTATCGATCAATGCGTGTGTGTTTGACATGTCCAACATCTCCTACATCTCATTTATGATACGGACGTCATCGGCCGCCGTCAAAGGCAAGCACGAAAAACCGATGTCCGTGTCGTTCGTTGACCTTAAATCCAGAGCACCACTGTGACCTTGCTGCGCGATCGAATAGACTCGACCCGTGACCAGCACTTGGGTCATTCGATGATATCATACGTCCAAGGAGTACCGCATGACGACAACGACGGAAGCAAAATCAGCCGTGGTCACCGGAGCGGCTGGGGGCGTGGGAGCATGTTTTGCCCGTCAGCTCGCCAAGCGTGGCTATCACTTGCTGCTTGTCGATCGTCGCAAGGAACCGATTGAGAAACTTTGCGACGAATTGACCGCCCAGCACGATCTGCGCATTGAGTCCTGCGAAGTCGATCTGACCAACGAAGAAGCGGTCGAAACGCTCGCCGAGCGAATGGTGCGGATGTCGGATCTCGAGCTGCTGGTCAATAATGCCGGGTTTGGAATTCAGGACAACTTTGCCGACGTGGACGTCGAACCATTGTTGAACATGATTCGCTTGCACACCATGACTCCCGCGCGGCTGATACGTGCCGTCCTGCCCGGCATGATCGAGCGAGACTGTGGAGCCATCATCAACCTTGGATCGCTCGGAGCTTGGGCGCCTGGTGTTGGCTATGCCCAATATGCGGCAACGAAATCCTATTTGATTACGCTGTCCGAAGCACTTCATCAAGAGCTGCGCGGTACGAATGTGTGCGTGCAAGCGCTCTGTCCGGGGTTCGTCAAAACAGAATTTCACGGCACCGACGAGATGCACGGGTTCGAAGCGAAACAGGTCCCCAAGCGCCTTTGGATGTCACCAGATGAGGTGGTTACATGCTCGTTGGACAGCCTTCCGAAAAGAAGGGCGGTCGTGATCCCAGGTTGGCGCAACCGCTTGCTTGGCTGGGCCATGCGGGCACCCATCGCCCGGCCAATCGTTAATGCCGTGATGCGACAGAACCAAAAATAGCGGGCACAGTTCGAACGACCAACTTGACTCCAGACTTCCGAAGTTTAAGAAAACTTCGGAAGTCTCAACCATTGTCAATCTCATCGGTTGCCGTTAAGATCGGGTAGATGGATGCGAGTTCCCCCAACTCGCAAATCCATATCTAAACCTGGTACGGCAGCGTCCCCCCGTACGTCTCTCAAAACGTACCCTTCAGGTTTTGCCTTCGTTCCCATTTTCGTCGAGGTGCCGCGTGATGTCGAACGCTCCTAACGATGACCTATTTGAAGAAACAAAAATGACTTTCGGTGAGCACTTGGAAGAGTTGCGCGTCGCGCTCTTCAAGTCGATGTTCGGAATCGTGTTCGGATTGATCATCGCCATTTTCTTTGCGGCCAATATTGTCAAGTTTATCCAAGTCCCTTTGAGAGCGGCGCTGGAAGATTATTACCTGACAAAGGCATCCAAAGAGCTAGTCGAGAAATATAAAAAGTACGACATGCTGCCGCCGCCCGAATTGCTCGCCATGATCAAGGATTACGGTTTGGTACCCAGTTTTCTGCCCATGGAAGCTGAAGGGATCTTAGCTGCACTACGAGCCGCCGACCCGGTGGCGTTTGGCCAGGTCGATTTCAAACCGCATCGGTATCTGTTGACCGATATCAAACCGGGCCAGCTCGCGCGATTGTGCAAACGTCTGGTCCGAGAACACGACGATGACGGATCGCCCGTCAAAGAAATGTGGGAATTGCTCTCCGCCGAGCAGCGCAAATCGATTGAGCAAATCGCAAAAAAGAGCACTGGCAACGATGTCGAAGAAGGAGAAGTCATCCGAACCAATCTGACGCCAAACGCCGACGAAGCCGCAGTCCTGGCAATCTTAAACGAACTGGCCGAGAGCCCGAAGCTTGTGCAATCCGATGTGTTTTCCAAACTCGACGGCAGCATCCAAGCCGCGCCGGACAACTATAGCGTTGTCGGTTGGATCAACCGCATGTGGTTCACCGAGAACATCATGCAAGATTCGGTCGCCAGCGCCTTGAGAACCATGCGCAAGAAACTGAAAGACGTTGGCGATGATCCCGACGCCGCGACCGTGGACCAAATCCGCCGATTGAACAAGTTGCTGTTCGCCTCGGTGTTTTCCGATTGCATCGGCCGCCCCAGCCGCACGATCATCGACGTGCCGATCTGGAAACAAACGGATGTCCGCGTCCAAACGCTGAACGCCCACGAAGCGTTCATGATCTGGCTCAAGGCGGCGTTCATCGGCAGTTTGGTTTTGTCCAGCCCGTGGATCTTCTGGCAAATTTGGAACTTCGTCGCGGCGGGACTTTATCCACACGAAAAGAACTACGTCTATATCTACTTGCCGTTCAGTCTAGGGCTGTTTATTGCCGGCGCGGGGATGGCGTTTTTCTTTGTCTTCGAACCGGTGCTGCAATTCCTGTTCAGCTTTAACAAGTTAATGGAAGTCGACCCCGATCCGCGCATCAGCGAGTGGCTGAGCTTCGTGTTGTTTCTGCCGCTGGGATTCGGCCTCGCGTTTCAATTGCCGTTGGTGATGTTGTTCACCAACCGCATCGGCGTGTTTACTATCGAAGCATTCTTGGAGAAATGGCGGATCGCGATCCTGGTGATTTTCGTCATTTCGATGCTGCTGACACCTGCGGATCCGATCAGCATGTTGCTCATGGCGCTACCACTGACGGTGTTGTATTTCCTGGGAATCGTCCTCTGCAAATGGATGCCCAAGGGCCGCAATCCGTTCTTTGACGAAGCTTACGAGCCGTAGAAATGCAGGCGGTCGCTCTGCACAAAACGAATGTCATTTTGAAGGAAGAATATCCCCGATAGGATTCGACGGGACATTTGCTGCTGGCGCGGATACACTGATCATCATCCGCCCACCCGCTTCCATCACGAGGTTGATGCATGCGAAATCTCACCTTGACGCTGATCTGTTTTTTCTTGTGCTTCCATTCACTTGCCGGCGCTGCTGACCCGCAGCCCGTTGAGAGCGCCCCACAACGCTGGTCCGACGATGGATCGGGCGGCACGCCAGAATATGTTCGTCACATCGTGCCGTTGTTTTCCAAACTAGGTTGCAACAACCGGGCATGCCACGGATCGTTTCAAGGTCAGAGTGGCTTTCGGTTGAGCTTGTTTGGTTTCGAGCCGGACGAAGATCTAAAGGAGTTGTTTGAAGAAGATCCGGACGGTGTGCGCACGAGCGTCGATGATCCGGACGAGAGTTTCGTTCTGTTCAAGTCGACCAACGAAGACGAGCACGAAGGCGGTCAGCGGATGGCCATCGGTAGTTGGCAACATCGTATGTTTCGCGCGTGGATTGCGCGCGGCGCAAAGTATGAACCGGACAAGGTCGCAAAGATTACTCGATTCGAAGTGCTACCCAGTGAGTTGATCGCGAATGACCGCGACGAAAGAACTCAGTTGAAAACGATTGCTCATTTTTCCGACGGCACGGTCGAAGACCTCACGGGACTGACCGTCTTTTCCAGCAACGACGAGAGCATCGCGACGGTGTCCGAGGATGGCGAAGTCTCCGTTTTGCGTCCCGGCGATACGGCAATTGTCGTGCGATATTCCGGCAGTGTTACCAGCACGCAAATTCTCGTGCCAGCGCCCAACGACGGAAAACTCTACCCACTTACATTCCCACACAACAAGATCGATGAGTTCGTCGGCGGGAAACTTCGCAAGTTGAACATCCATCCGTCGAAGCTCGCCAGCGATTCCGATTTCGTTCGGCGGGTACATCTCGATGTGATTGGAATGTTGCCGACCGCGGACGAGACGCGGGCGTTTCTGGTCGATCGGTCGCCGGACAAGCGGGCCGTTTTGATCGACAAATTGCTTGATCATCCGATGTACGCCCATTATTGGGGCATGAAGTTTTCTGACTGGACGGGCAACAGCAAGTACATCAACAGCAAGGCTTATCTGTCCAACTGGTTGTGGCAACATTGGATCGAAGACAAACTGGCCCGCAACGTGGCGTACGACGAGATTGCTTACGGCCACGTGTGTGCCACGAGCCTCGATGGTCGTCCGCGCGAGGAGTTTCTGGCCGAGGCGGAAACGATCTTGCACAAAACGTCAGGGCGTTATAACTACGACGACGACAAGATCTACGCTCGCAAGCGGACCAACGAATTGTATTGGAGCAACGTCGAGCGCCGCAGTCCTGATACGATGGTCCTGCAAACGGCGAATTCGTTTCTTGGTCTGCGGCTGGAATGTGCCCAGTGCCATAACCACCCATTCGATCGCTGGACAAAGAAGGACTTCGAACAATTCAAGTCGTTTTTCATGGCGGTCAAATTCTGTGTCGCCGAAACGGGCGAAGAACGCACGGGTGGCGGTCGCGGCTACGGCGTCGAGACGGTTGAGCCCGGTGTCGGATCGCGATATGTGGGCATCGCCCAAAAGACGCCACCCAAATTGCTCGGCGGTCCCGAAGTTCCGTTTGTCGAAGGCGGCCCAGACATCCGCGTGAAACTGTGGGAGTGGATGCGTTCGCCCGACAATCCGTATTTTGCTCCGTCATTCGTCAATCGGCTGTGGCACCATTATTTCAAAACGGGCATCGTCGATCCGCCGGATGATTTTAACCAGGGCAACCCACCCTCGAACCCGCAACTGCTGAACTGGCTGGCCAAGGACTTCGTCGATCACAAGTTCGACATCAAGCACGTCCATCGCTTGATCCTCAACAGCCGCACATATCAATTGTCGTGGCAGCCGAACGACTCGAATCGTCTGGACAGACGAAACTTTTCACACATGCAACTGCGCCGCATGCCGGCCGAAGTGTTGATCGACGCGATCGCGGATGTCACGGGCGTCGCAAACAATTTCGGACGCTTGCCCAAAGACCACCCACAACGCGCCGTCGGCCAAGCGATGCCAACGCTGCGATACGGTGCCACGCGCGGCGGTTATCCTATGAAAATCTTCGGCCGGCCCGATCGAGAAAAGACGTGCGATTGCGAACGCTCCAACGAACCGTCGGTCGCGCAGGCGTTATATTTGATCAATGACCAAGAAGTGCTCACCAAGCTGGACGAGAGCAGCGGGCGATTGCCGAAACTGCTGAAGTCGATGAGTGACGATGGTGAGGTCGTGACTGAGTTGTACCTGGCGGCGTTGTCTCGTTTTCCAACCGATGAAGAAATCAAGATCCAACTCGAACACGTCACCGTGTCTCCGTCACGAGCTGACGGTATAAGAGACGTGTTGTGGACCTTATTAAACGTACGCGAATTTGTTTTTATTCATTAAGGGTATCTGTGTGTTTTATCCCTGTGCGCCCCACAAGAACGACTATCGCACACGGATGGAAACACACGGATGCTGTTGGAGACAACGTGATGCAAAAAATCGATCGACGAAACATGTTGAAAATCGGTGCCGCCGGCGCATTTGGCATCAACCTTACTTCGTTGCTCACGCTTGATGGCAAAGAATCACCATCGACCAGCGGCAAGAATGCCATTTTTATTTTCCTGACCGGCGGACAGGCCCATCAAGACACGTGGGACTTAAAACCCGAAGCTGGCGACAAAAAGGGCGAGTTCGAATCGATCGCGACAAACAACCCCGACCTGCGGATCTGCGAGCACATGCCGCATCTGGCCAAGCAAGCGGACAAGTACACGATCGTCCGCAACGTGTCGCACGGCCAAGGCGCACACAGCCCCGGCCAACGATACTTGCAAACGGGCAACCGCAAGATTCCGTCGCTCGAATATCCTGACTACGGAGCCGTGATCTCGAAGGAGCATCAGTCGCCTCGTGGCGTGCCGAACTACGTTCTTTCGCCCAGCGGTGGCAGTAACTCGGCGAGCTACTCGTCGGGCTATCTCGGCGTCGCACATGGTCCGTTCACGGCGCTGGGTGATCCAAACGCGCCGAATTATAGTGTCCGCGCGCTGGCCACACCCGAAGGACTCACGCTGGCCCAGATCGAAGCCCGCCAACGGTTGCTCAAACGGGTCGACACACGATTCCGCGGCGTCGACATCGCGAACCAAGAAGTCGAAGGCATGGACAAGTCGTACGAAAAGGCGTTCGACATTTTGCAGTCCGAGGCCGTGCGAAAAGCGTTCGACATCGACAGCGAAGACCCGAAGGTCCGCGATCAATACGGCCGTCACACGTTTGGCCAGTCGTGTTTGCTTGCCCGGCGGTTGGTGGAAGCAGGCACGCGCTGCGTTTCGCTTTACAACGGCGGTTGGGACACACATGAAAACAATTTCACCGATCTGAAGAACATGCTATTGCCGCCATGGGATCAAGGTTTGGCGGCGTTGCTCGTTGATTTGCACGACCGTGGGATGTTGGAAAACACGGTCGTGTGGTGCACCGGCGAGTTCGGCCGCACGCCAACGATCAACGACAAGGGAGCCGGTCGCGACCACTGGTCGCGCGCGATGAGCATGTTGTACGCCGGTGGTGGCATTCAAGGCGGACAAGTGATCGGAGAGACTGACAAGACGGCTTCCGAACCCGTCGGCGAATCGTACTCGCCCGACGACGCGGCCGCGAGTTTCTATCGTGCGATCGGGATTGACCACAAGAAAGAATACCACACCCGCGACGGCCGTCCCGCCATGATCGTCGCCAACGGCACTTCGATCGAAAAACTTTGGGGATGATGCGATGAGTCGATTGTTGAGTGGCTGTAGCCGAACTCGCCAGAGTTTGGATCTTGCTGGGAACGAGTGGCTGTCCAAAGTCTGGCGACTTCGGCTACGGATGTTGTTGACTCTGTTTGCAGTCAGTTTGTCTTCGACACTACGCGCGAATGAGATCCCCGAGCTGATCGAAGCGCTGGACGACGCGAACATTCGCCAGGGTGCGTCCAAGGCTCTTGCGAATCTGGGCGAAAAGGCCGTTCCCGCACTGCAAGAATCGCTTGCATCGGACAATCCCGATGTGCAAGTTTGGTCAGCATTTACTCTCGGCGAAATTGGACCAACCGCGAAACAATCGGCGGGCGATTTGATCAAGGCTCTATCAAACTCGGACGCGGCCGTTCGCGCGGCGGCGGCACAAGCACTGGGAAAAATCACCACCTCGTCGGCCATCGAACCGTTGGCTAAATCGCTCAATGACGACAACGAGGTAGTTCGTCGGCGCACGGCTGTTGCAGTTGGTCGATTCGGTCCCGCTGCGAAACTGGCCGCTGGGAATCTGATCGAACGATTGGCGGACCCACTGGTGCGAACGTTGGCCCGCGACGCGCTGATTGAAATTGGACCGACCACGACAGACATTTTGCGTCAATCGCTCGGCAACGACTTGATTCGTTTTGACATCCAGTTCGTTTTATCAAAGTTCAATTCCAACGCGGCAAAGCCGTCCGCCGCCGATTTGACGAGCCTGCGCATGGCATTGTTCGATCCGACCCGCGATCACACGGATCACACACTCGCGGCCGTGTCGCTCGCTTCGCTTGGCAGCGATGGCGTCGAAGTGTTGGTCCAAGCGTTGGAAGAACCTAAACTGGCTCGTACGGCAGCGACCGCTTTCAAGTCGGCGGGACCCGACGCCGTGCCGCGATTGGTCGAAGTATTGTCGCATGAAACGCCGGCCGTTCGCGGAACTGCCGCCGATGCCTTAGGCCACATCGGTCCGGCAGGCAACGCCGCCGCGCCGAAGCTCGTTGAACTGCTCAAGGACCAAGACCGCGACGTTCGCTATCGTGCTGTGCGGGCGCTGCACACGTTTGGCCAACACGCCAAGCCCGCCGTCGCGACGCTGGCGAAAGTGCTCGTTGACGCGCGCGAGCAAGAACTGACACGGCAATGGGCAATCAAGACGCTGGCCGTCACACTGCCGGACACACACGACGAAGTGGTCAAGGCACTGATCGCGGGCAGCCAGGAAGAACAGAACTACGGTGTGCGGCAACTTGCGAGACAGTTTCTCAAGCAGATCGATCCCGAAGCCGCCAAAGCCGCCGGGGTGCGATAACCGGCCGTGTGGCCCTGGTCGATTGCTCGATCAGGGCTCCCACAGACGTCCACGCAAGACTCGCTTTGGGTTGTTGGCCAGACTCTACCAAGTGGGACTGGTTACCCACCGCGTTCCAACGAAAGGCTTCTGATGACGTCATGTTGTTCAATCCACCTCCCCCAAGTTAAAGCTAAGAGAACTCGCCAACATCGACCACGCTTGGAAACTCGAACAGCACATTCCGAATGCGAGAACGCTGCTTCCCCCTCTGACGTCGACGGCTGACCTAACACCCGCGCTGCCATAGATCCGACCAATTCAATTCAATCGAATGGAAGCAATCCGACAATTCTGCAAATTGTAACGGCAGCCGGTTAGGTATCTGTTACTTAGTGTGCTAATCAACTCTTGCCGATCGTGGGTTGGCAATTATCGTGGAATCTATCCACTCGTAACGCCAGTTTCCTGGTGCCATACGGCCGATTGCAGGTCGTGCGTTGGCGGGCAGTTGAAGCAAATCAACCACTTCTCTTTCAAGAATTGTGCAAACATGCGAGCGATCATTTTAGCCGGCGGTAAGGGCCGTCGACTTGAACCGTACACGATCACGTTTCCCAAACCAATGGTGCCGATTGGCGATATGCCGATCCTGGAAATTGTCATTCGGCAACTCAAAGCTTCTGGCTTCGATCATGTGACGATGGCCGTCGGGCACCTGGCCGAGTTGTTGATGGCATATTTTGGCGACGGTGGTAAATGGGGCATTCGAATTGACTATTCGCGCGAGGACCAGCCGCTGGGCACGGTCGGGCCGCTGGCGTTGATCGACGATTTGCCCGAGTCATTTGTCGTCATGAACGGCGATGTTCTGACCACGCTGAAGTACGATCGGCTGTTCGATTATCACCAGCAATCGGGCGCGGATTTGACGATCGCCTGCCATCGTTGCAACACCAAGGTCGACTACGGAGTCATCGAATTTGATGGGCGGCTGCAAGTGGCCGGCTATCGCGAGAAACCGATGTTGCCGTATGACGTTTCGATGGGTGTCTATGTGTTTAATCGCACGGTGCTCGAATTGTTCCAGGCAGGCGCGTACATGGATTTGCCCACGCTGGTGATGAAGCTCGTCGATCGTGGCTCGAAAGTGAAAGTCTACCTTTCTGACGAGGAGTGGCTGGACATCGGTCGTCCCGAAGACTATGCCCGCGCGTCGGAGACGTTTTCCAAGATGTTCGATGAGTTTTTGCCGAGCGGTCGCGCGGAGAGGAGCATGCCTGTGGGACGGATTGGCAATCCGTCCTACACGGTCACACAGGAACAGAGTTTTTAACAAATGAGAGTCAGGAGCGTTCGAAAATGAAAGTGCTAGTGATTGGCGGCGCGGGGTACATCGGTTCGGCGGTGATCCAACTTCTGTGGCAACAAGGCTGTGACGTGACCGTGCTCGATTTGCTGCTGTTCGGCGGCGAGTCACTGATTCCGTTGATGGGCAAGGAGCGATTTCGCTTGATTCACGGCGATTTGCGAGACGAGCGTCTGTTGAACCAGGTCGTGCCACAGCACGACGCCGTTTGTCTTCTGGCGGCCATCGTTGGCGAGCCGGCATGCAACCACGATCCAGAAAACGCCGTCGCCACGAATCTGGACGGAGCCCGCAAAGTAATGAATGTGGCAAAAGCGGTCGGTGTCGAGCGATTTGTTTTCGCGAGCACGTGCAGCAACTACGGAGTCTCGTCCCAGGATGAATTGGTCACGGAAAACGCGCCACTTCAGCCGCTGTCAACCTATTCGGAAACCAAAGTGGCCGCCGAGCAATCGCTGCTCGAGATGACCGACGCGAAATTCCATCCAACCGTCCTGCGCTTCAGCACCGCATTTGGCATCTCGTCGCGAATGCGATTCGATTTGATGGTCAGCGACTTTACGCTGGCAGCGGTCCGCGACCAGCGGCTGGTTGTGTTTGGCGAGCAGTTCTGGCGACCGTTCGTGCATGTCCGTGACATCGCGCAAGCCGTCGATCGAGTCTTGGCGGCTGACCCCGAGATGGTCTCCGGCGAAGTCTTCAACGTCGGCGACAACACGTCAAATCACCAGAAAGTCGAATTGGCGAACATGGTCCAACAGCACGTGGACGGCACGGAGTTGGAATTTGTCAAGCGCGACCAGGACCCGCGGAGCTACCGCGTCGATTTTTCAAAGATCAAAGATCGCTTGGGTTTTGAAGCCGAGTGGTCGGTCGAAGACGGGATCGCGGAGTTGCACACGGCTCTCAAGGCCGGCATGTGGCACAACCCATCGCAGCCGCAGTTTTACAACCACCTCTGCTCGCCCACGTTGGTCAGCGCGACTCCTTAACGAACGAAAGTAACCCGACGCGTAAGCGAAGGACTCTTCACAACCCCGTCCCTCGCTGATGCTTCGGTTTCAATGAAGAGACCCTCATGCAAACCAAGTACCTACTTTCCGACATCGATTTTGACGACCTAGAAATCGCCGCCGTGACTGACGTCGTCCACAGCAAGTGGCTTTCGCTCGGTCCGAAGACCGCAGAATTCGAATCGCGTTTTTGTGAGGAGTTGGGCGCAAAACATGCCGTGGCCGTGTCAAGCTGTACGGCGGCCTTGCATTTGGCACTCATGGCGCTCGACATCGGCCCTGGTGACGAAGTCCTCGTTCCCAGTTACACATTCGTAGCCAGTGCCAACTCGATTCTCTATCAACGAGCGACGCCAGTCTTTGTCGACATCAACGGCCCTCACGACTTGAATCTCGACGTCGACGATCTGGAAGCGAAGATCACGCCGCGCACCAAAGCGATCATGGTCGTACACATGGCGGGATTCCTCGCCGACATGGATCGCATCATGGCCATCGCCGAAAAGCAAGGTCTGGTTGTTGTGGAAGATGCGTGCCACGCCATTGGCGCGACGTATGTCAATCCGGGCAGCCCTTATGACGGTCGCCAGGCAGGAACGATCGGCCACGCTGGATGTTTCAGCTTTTTCGCCAACAAAAATCTTCCCGCGGGCGAAGGCGGCATGTTGGTCACGGGCGACGAAGCATTGGCCAACCGAGTCAGGCTGAGTCGTTCGCATGGCATGAGCAAAACAAGCTGGGACAAAGCCAACGGCCGTGCCCACGCATACGATGTCGTTCAATTGGGATTCAACTATCGTTGCACGGAGATCACCGCAGCGCTGGGCCTGGCGCAACTCGCAAAGCTGCCCGCCGCCAACGAGCGCCGCAAACGGTTGGTCGAGCAATATCGAACCAATCTCGCTCAGACTCCCGGCATCACGATCCCTTTCGCGGACCGGCTGGATGACAGCTCTCATCACATCTTTCCAATCGTTGTCGACGACCCACACGATCGCGAACCGTTTCGTCAACGGCTGTTGGATTGCGGTATTCAAACCAGCGTCCATTACCCCCCAATACACGAGTTCAGTCTCTACCGCGCTCACACCGATCAATCGACCGATCTGGCAATGACGGAAGACGTGGCGGCGCGCGAAGTGACTTTACCACTGCATCCGCTGTTGTCCGCAAGCGACGTGGACATCATTTGCAGGTCGGTCAACGAGTGCCTCGCGCCGGTGGAAGCAATTTGCTAGTTTGCCTTTTCATCGAACTCTAACAGTCGAAATAGAAAGAGAGCCGTCAAATGTGTGGAATCGTCGAATACATCGGTCACCGGCCGGCAACAGAATTCCTGGTCGCTTGATTGTGCGGTCGGGCATGCGACAAGAGAATCATGGCTTGCACCGAGCAAGCTCGGCGGGGAGCCGAAAAACACGGTGTTTTCAGTCTGGTGCAAAATCATTAACCTGCAATGATCGCATCAAATGGTGTCTCGTCGTCACTTTCGGGCTTACCACTTCCAGGGCTAAAGTCCATGTTTTCCAAAATTGGCAAGGGGTCGACCAATCTCCAGGCTGGCAAAGTGGAAAGCAGTGAAGCCACCAAGTATCCACCGCGCAGCGTCCAGAGAATATATCCAACTGATAGCGTCGTCGTCACAACGGTCGCCGTTCCCACGGAAACTGTCTTGGCATAGGGATCGGACACGATTTCCTCGCGCAACAGGTCGAGACGTTCCCACATGACGCGCGGTTCGAAGGAGATCGTATCCACAGTGGTCGACACGAGGTTGGGTACAGCCGTTGCGATTTCGTCAGTGACTTGCTGGACAAGGATGGTCGGTCGGGAATTGAAACCGAAAAAGACACTATCCACGCTCGCCTCAACGTCAAGCGGCTTCGCCTCGACGGTCGGTGGCTCTTCGCGTGGAGTCGATTCCGTTTCGTTGCGGGTGTCTCGAAATGCGGGGCCGAGAGTGCCACTGGCGCTGGATGTCGGCGAGTCTCCCGAGGATGGTTCGTCGGTTGGTTCCTCTGTCGGTTCTTTCGTTTCATCAGGCGTTTCGGGCGGTGTCTCTTCTGTAGCCGGGTCGGCGGGCGGTTCAGGGGGCGGGATGATGGCGTCGACCTGGATTGTGACGGTGGCCACGTTGCTGTTGCTCGTGCCATCGGTGGCCACAAACGTGAACGAGACTGTACCGTTGAATCCGCTCGACGGTGAATAGACGAACGACCCGTCCGGATTCAACACGACGCCGCCCGACGACGGTCCAGCGACCAGCACGGCGGTCAGGCCATTTCCTTCGGGATCGGACGCGCCAGCGAGAACACCTGCCGCAGCAACAGTCAGGTCTGCGGTGCCTGTCAACGAATACGATTGACTTACGACGGTCGGGGCTTCGTTGACGTCAGCGATCGTGATCGTCACCGTCTCGGCCGACGACGTGTTGATGCCGTCTTCGACCGTCAGCGCCAGCACGTAGCTGGTCGCGGATTCGAAGTCCAGATTTGTGTTGTCCGCGATCGTTAGTGCTCCAGTTGCCGCATCGATGCCGAAAATGTTGTCGGTGTTGCCCGCGGTGATTTGCCAATTTTGCAGGCTGCCGACGGTGTCGACGTCCGTGGCGACGGAGCTGCCGGCATTGCTGCCGTTGCTTGCGTTTTCCGCGATGCTGAACGATTGGCCCGCGGTGATGACGGGCGCGTTGTCATTTTGGTCAGTGACGCTAATCGTGAAAATGCGCGTCGTCGAACTGCCGTCGGTGCTGTCGGCGCGAACTGTGATGTTGTGGCTCGTGGCAGTTTCGTAATCGATCGCCCCGGCCACTGTCACCACGCCTGAGTTGGTGTCGATCGTAAACCGCCCGCCTGCGCTGTCGTCCAACGCGTAGCTCACGGTATCGAACGCATCAGGATCGGTGGCAAATGCTGTGATGCCAACCGTCGTACCCAGGGCGACGTTTTCCACAACCGCGTCGACCGTCGGGTCGGTGTCGCTGATCGCGCCCACGCTATTTTCATTCACATCCGTGATGTTGATCGTGACGGTTTCGGCGGCCGAAGTGTTGGCTCCGTCTCCAACGGTCAACGTGAGCACGTAGCTGGTCGTTGTCTCGAAGTCGAGATTCGTATTGTCCGTGACGGTGATTTCACCAGTCGACGCGTTGACGGCGAAGATGTTGTCAGTGTTGCCTGCGGTAATCTGCCAGTTTTGCAGGCTGCCTACCGTGTCTGCATCAGTGGCCGCCACGGTTCCGACGCTAGTGCTGTTGGGTGCGTTTTCGGCGACACTGAAGCTCTGGCCGCCGGTGATCACGGGCGCGTTGTCGTTGACATCCGTGATGTTGATCGCGACCGTTTCGGTGGCCGACGTGTTAACGCCGTCGTCGACGGACAATGTCAGCACGTAGCCGGTCGTAGATTCGTAGTCGAGATTAGTGTTGTCTGGGATGGTGATTTCGCCCGTCGAGGCGTTGA
>CAYFJO010000011.1:0-65108 GCA_964343305.1 uncultured Pirellulaceae bacterium
TGACTGGCAACCGCCGTAACTCGTTCGAACGGCGCGGCTCGCGGTCGCGGCTTGGGAAAGGTGTAGTTGTTCACGTCACCGCTGGCACCGTTGGACAAAATGCCGACGAACGACTTGTCGGCACTCGACTTGTCTGCGCCGAGCCGCTTGGCAATCTGGTTGTGAAACTCGCCAAAATAGTCAGCCGAGATCTGGTTGGCTGGAATGCCGCCGACGTAATGAAGACCATAGTTTGCCAGCAGGGCGATCGGCTTGTCAGCGCTGTCGACCAACGACCAGATCGAAACATCGGCATCGACCGGACCAGCGGGCCGAATCAGCAGATCGCTGCCGCGCGGCGGGTTCATTCTCACCTTGTCGTCGGCGCGGCCAAATGGATTTGGCTTGATGCCGCCGGGTTTGACAAACCAGCGGCGATTGTTGATTTCGTCAGGAGCCTGACCAACGGCCCAACCGAATCGTGCCGGACGCAAGCGCTTGTTCGCATCGATCACTGATTGGGCGATCCGCGCCGGCAGCGTTTTCATGTAGTTGGGATCTGGATTGCATTGCGCCAGCGCCAGCGTCGTTGCCGCTGTGTGTGTATGAGTGGCAGACATCAGCATGCGGTTGGTCGCAATGCCAGTCGCTTTGGATGCGATGGCTTTGGCGGCGTCGAACACTTCGCGCGAAATCAAACAACTGTCGCACACCACGATCGCGATCTTCGTTGCACCGTCCCTCACAACAATGCAACGCGCGTTCAACGGGTCGTGAACCGACGTCGCCATACGATCTTGAAAACTGCCGGTCATCGACACGGGGAGTCTTTCCGGAGTGATGTTGGCGATCGCGGCACCAGCTTGAAACGAAGTCATCTCTTCATCGCTGCGTGCGATGCAAGCGCAAGAGATGCAAACGAAGAAGGAAAGTAAAAGACGGTTCATGTTGCTGTGATGTGAAGGAGGATGAATTGTTGACGACGCGACTTTATTACAGTCGACCGCCCCGCCGTCAACAAGTCGTTTTGCCGCAGATTGCGCAAATTGCAGAGTCGTCATCAGCGCAATTCTGCGTAGTTTGCGGACAAACCAAAGTGCTGTTCCATTTAATTGTTGAAATCGCGCGCGGACACGTTGATAATGAGCGGTGTCAATCTCCCACCGACTCGTTCCCACCTCAAATGGAGTGCAAAATGAAAAAGCCACTCGTAGCGACGGTCGCGTTTCTCGTGTTAAGCGGTGCCTTGATTACCCAAGTGTGTGCACACTATCTGTGGGTCACGATCGACACCAAGACCGGCGACCACGGCACGACCAATGTCTACTTCGAAGGCGGCCCCGGCCCCGGCGACGGCAAGTACCTGGACCCCTTTATCGCCAACGGCAAGACCTGGATTCAAACGCTGGATGCCGACAAGCCCGTCGAATTGGAAATGGAAACGGTGGAAAAGCCCAATAGCCGGTGGCTGTCCGCGACGTTGCCCAAGCCAGGCCCGCGCAGCATCACGAGCTACGGGAAATACGGTGTGTACTTTTACAAGAACATCAAAAAGGACGTCTTGCTGCACTACTATGGCAAAAACCTGGACGCCAAAACGACCGACGAGCTAGACAAGCTTGGTCGCTCCGAACAACTCACGCTGGACATCGTTCCGCGCTGCGACGGCGACGACATCGAACTCACCGTTCTTTGGCAAGGCAAGCCCGCGGCCAATTGCCAAGTCAAACTCAACGGACCGAAGGGGCTGAATGAGCAACCCAAGACCGATGACAAGGGTCAAGCCAGCTTCACTCCTAAGGCACCCGGCCTCTATCGGCTCTACGCCATGATCGAAGTGAAAGAAAGCGGCAAGGATGATGGAAACGATTACGAACTGATCCGTCATCAAATCCGCGTGCTTGTGCGATTGCCGTTGAAATAACCCTTGACCGTCCGAGTCATTTCCTAAGCCCGGCTTTTTAACGAAAGCCGGGTTTCTGTTTAGGGAGCTAACGAATGCTTCGACGATTTGCAACTTTTGTCATTTTGATTTCTATCTGTCAAACCGCGTGGGCCGACGATGCGATCCCAAAAGATCCGCAGCCGCGTTGGTGGAAGGGAAACATTCACACGCATACGTTGTGGAGTGACGGAAACGATTTTCCCGAGATGATCGCCGAGTGGTATCGCACCCGTGAGTACAACTTCCTCGCGCTGTCGGACCACAACATTTTGAGCGAAGGCCAGCGGTGGATGAAACACGACGCCATCGTGCGGCGTAACGGCAAGACCGCGCTAGAGAAATACTTCACACGATTCGGTGGAGGTTGGGTCGAAACGCGCGGCGAACCGGGAACGCCCGGCTTTGAAATCCGCCTCAAACCGCTCAACGAATTCCGTGCGCTCGTCGAACAGCGCGGCAAATTCATCATGATCCAAGGCGAGGAAATCAGTGACCGCTCGCAAGGCAAACCAGTGCACATGAACGCGACGAACATTAAAGAAGTCATCCAACCACTGGGCGGCGCGACGGTTCGCGAGGCGATGGCGAACAATCTGCGCGCGGTGCAAGAGCAAGCCGATCGCACAGGACGTCCGATTCTGTTGCACTTGAATCACCCCAACTTTGGACTGGCGATTACGGCTGAAGACTTGGCCGCGGTTGTCTCGGAACGCTTCTTCGAAATCTACAATGGTCATCCGGGCGTCAAACACTTGGGCGACCCCGATCATCCCAGCGTCGAACGCTTGTGGGATATCGCCAACACGATCCGACTCGGCGAGTTGAACGCGCCACCGCTTCTGGGCGTGGCCACCGACGACAGTCACAAGTATCACGGCCTGCCCGGCAGTCGCCCGGGACGTGGTTGGATCATGGTTCGATCTCGTTACTTGACGCCCGAGCATCTCATTCGCGCGATCAATGCCAGCCAGTTCTATTCGTCCAGCGGGGTGACGTTGAGTGAAGTGGAATTCGACAAAGAAAAGAACGTGCTAGCGTTGAACATTCAAGCCAAAGAGGGGGTGAACTACGAAACAGAATTCATCGGCACGCTGGCTGGCTACGACAAGACGTCGAAGCCGCGCACGGGATCAGACGGCAAACCGATCCAAGCGACAAAGAAGTATTCGACCGACGTTGGCAAAGTGCTGGCGGTGGTAAAAGGAACTTCGCCAACCTATGAGTTGACGGGGCACGAACTCTACGTTCGTGCCGTCGTCACGTCCAGCCAACCGCACCCCGATCCGTCGTTTAAAACGCAAAAGGAACAAGCTTGGACGCAGCCGTTTGGTTGGACGGTCAAATAGTCTTCGCTTTACACGGATTAAGAAAACGGCACCCGTCCTCGATGGATGGATGCCGTGAATTTGTGACAAGGCTGGTTATTCGTCGTGACTAGAAATCGTCGCCGCCGCCACCGCCAAACGCTTGCTGGGCTTGCTTGATGCCGACTCCGATCGCCTGCAAGATGCCTTCTTCGATTTCAAATCGGGTCAATCCGCCGTTCTCAATCGGCTTGCTGATGATCCTGATCTTGTCTTTGCCCATCGAATTCTCCAGCGCTTCGAGAATCACGCCGACTTGGGCGTCATCGCTGACCGATTCCGCGAATTTCAGAATGGGGGTTAACGCGATGGTCAGTTGACTGGGCGGAACCACTTTGTCGACACTGGCGGCCGAGGCATCCATGATTCGCTTCAATGTCCCCATCGCATCTTTGCCGAACGCCATGTAGACGCTATCCGTGCCGATGCCAACAACCGCTTCCAATTCCGGACCGAAGATCGCTCGTGGTTCCGGTTCGTCTTCGGGAATGGGAATATTCACCGTGTGTAACTTGACGTTGCCATGCGTATCGGCGTCAAGTTTGACATCGGGGAAGTCTGGTTCGGCCTTTCCAAGTTCGACCAATTTTTTGAACGTTTTGTCCAAATCGTCACCACCCGCGACTTTTCCACCGCCTGCGAAGGTCAGCGTGTCGGCGCCGAGCAACAAGGTGGCTCCACCATCGAGCTTGCCGCCATCGATCGTCTTTCCAAAGACGTCCAACAACGTTCCCAGAACGTCCTTGGCGGCCGTCTTCTGTGCGTCTGTCAAATCGTCATCGTTATCCAGTTCTTTTATCGCAGTGCCACGCATCGTCGTTAGCAACGCGGTAAGAACCTGCTTGTCTTCTGCGGCCATTTCGCTGGCAAAGTGCAACGTGACGCCCGCGTCGGGGAGCAAGAAACCGGCAAAATCCGACTTCGTGTCCTGCATCATCGAGAAACGCTTTGCCAACTTGCTGCCCTGAACGGCGGTCATGCTGAAGTCGACGTAGGTGCTCTTCGTCATCGCATCGACACCCCAGCCGAGCATGACCTGTTCGGAATCCTCAATCAGTTGCTTAATCGACTCGACCGAATTTCCGCCTAGCTTTTTGATCAGCTCCTGAACATCGGGATCCTCGCCTTCGAGTCCACCTTCGAGACCTTCCCTATAGCCTTCCTCGATCCCTTCAATTGCCATTTGCTTGAACTGCTCGGGAATGTTCTGCAGATTCACTTGGACGGCAAGGTTGTATTTCTGGTCCAAGCCTCCCAGCAGCGTGGTTGGATCGGCGGGCAGCGCGGCAAGATTATTCTTGTCGTTGGTCACAAAGGCGTAACCACCGGACTCTTTGATGAAGACATCTTCACCAGCCGGAGTCGCGATTTTTGAAATGCCGTCTCCCGCGTCTTCGGGAGCGAGCCCGCCGGGAATCTTGCCCAAGACTTTGTCCAAGTCTTTCACCGGCACGAAAACCAATCCAGTCGGTTCGCCGGTATCAAGCATCACCGCGCCACCGATTGGCTTCTTGGTATCAAAACCATCGAGAAATGCCATCGCTGAGAATTTGATCAGGGCAATGGCGTCTTTTTGGCCGGCGGCTTCGAACAGATACTCTGCGTCGGACAGATGCTCGTCAACGCTGGCAATAGAAACGACAACTGCCGGCTTCAGTCCTTGTGCCACAACGTTTGTCGCCGGCAAGACCAGCAACGCAAGCAACAAGGCCGACAAAACAATTCGGTTCAAAAACGTTTTCACAGTGAGGTACTCCTAAGGAGGGAAAGAGAGAGAATTCGATCTCGGGATGGATTGAAACGCGGACCCTGATTCTACCCCGCGAAAAAATACAGGGTTTCGCTAATCTCGGCATGGTTCAAAAAGGGGTCGGGTACCTTTGCCGAACGGCCCAAAGGGTGCTTTGCACAAAGGTACTTGACCCCTTTTTGAACCATTAATCTAAGGCAGTTTTCCGTCGATTGGAATACGCCCCGTGGGAAACAAGTCGATCGGAATTCAGCAGCGAGAGACGCCAGGCGGGAGATCGTGGTCAGCTATCGTTCGCGGTAGACAATTCGGCCCTTGGTCAGGTCGTACGGTGACAATTCCACACGGACTTTGTCGCCGGGCACGATCCGAATAAAGTTCTTACGCATTTTCCCAGCCACATGGGCCAGGACTTCATTGCCCGTTTCCAGCTCGACGCGAAACCGCGTATTGGCCAAAGCTTGGACAACCGTACCTTCTACTTCAAACGCTTCATCTTTTGGCATACACATCTCCTAAAAAACGATCGGGGCGGAGTCTCTTTTCCGCTGTGGGCCGATCATGGGGGGGCAACTCGCGAGGTGGGACAAGGACATTCTATCCTATTTACCCAACTTAAATCCAGAGCGGAGGCACCGAACGCACCGAATTGTGAGCGAGGCCTTTATGTGGTCACTGCGGGACGGATTTCCAATCCGTCCTACAAGCTGCCCGCCTTCTGTCAGGGTGCGGCTCTGGACGCCGCCAGGGCCATCTCTTCCCCTTCTCCATCGACCAGCGACACGAGGATCTCGTCGGTACGGATCTCTGTTCGTTCGGGCTCGACACAGCGTAGCAGCCGCCCGACGATCGAATTAAAGCGGCTAGGAGCGACGGAATAGAAATTGTGCTTTCCATCGCGCCGCATCTGGATCATTCCCGCGATCCGCAACAACGCCAAATGGTGACTCACCAGCGGCTGGCTCTGCGACAACACTTTGCAGAGCGATGATACGTCCTGCTCGCCGTTGGTCGCTAGAAAGACAACGATACGCAAACGCGTCTTGTCAGAAACGAGTTTGAAGACTTGAAGCAGATCTTCTTCAAGTTGATCGGGTAATACGGGAAATGGAGTTTGCAACATTATCGCTCCCTTGGTGTTAGGTGACGATTTCCCCGCCTCTAACGCCACAGCAACGTCAGCCACGACTTACCCAACAAGCCAGTTGCTCGAAAGTCGATACTAAATAATTAGCGCTTGATTGCTGCAATTCAACCGTTGGGTTATTTGATAGTTCCGAACGAAAGATTGCCGTGAATCGGCACACAGATCTGAGATAGATTCCAATGTAATAAATCGGACGTCCCAATGCAATGAATAAATCTGGGCGGACAACGACCCACTGCTATCACTTTCGTTTCGATGGTGGGCTGGGTGAGTGGCAATCGTTGTAAGGAACGCATAGCATGATATGGTGTGAATGTCGCCCCAAATGAGGGCCTGTGTTTACGTGGGGTTAGAATATGTCCCAAACATACGAACACCTGACATTCGAAAAGTCAGATGATGTCACGATTGTCCGCTTGAGAGCCGATGCTAGCGAATTGGATTCTCTGGACAAAACCATGTCCGAAATGAATCAGTTGATTGACGAGGGGCATCACAAACTCATCATCGACCTGGGCGATGTGGAACTGCTCCAAAGCGCCGGGCTAGGGGCGTTTGTTGCGATCGATAAGAGACTGGCCTCACTGGATGGCCGAATTCGGTTGGTCAAACTGCGGCCCTATGTCGCCGAGCTGTTTGAAATGACGGGACTGGACAGTGTGCTGGAAATCTTTGCCAATGAAAAGGCCGCCCTGGAAGGCCTCTAATCCACTGCTTCCCTTCGCCGCTATGCCCGTTGGGCACAGCGGTGAAACGATGACGGTTAGAACGAGCCGAACCACTGTAATAAATCGGCGGCTTCTTGAGCCGTTAAGTCGCTGAGAATCCCAGCAGGCATGAGCGATTGCGTACTCTTTTGCATCTCGTCGATTTCAGGCTTCTTGATGCGCACGGTCTTTCGTTCGACGGTCTTCAGCACGACTTCGTCAACGGTCTGGCTGACGATCAATCCGCTGTGGATTTTACCTGTCACGGTTGCGACAACCCAAGTCGTGAATTTGTCGTCGATCTTTAGAGACGGCTTCAAGATGTGCTGCAGCATTTCCGAGCGGCGTTTGTACTTCTTGCGGATGTCGGCCAACGTTGGGCCCGTCGACTTCATTGCGTCATCGGCGTCGTGACAGTTGCGACAGCGGGCACTGTCGCTAAAGAAGATCAAGCGCCCCCGATCGGCGTTGCCTCCCAATGACAGAATCTTCTGGGGGTTAAAACTTCTGCCAAGAGTCTTACGTCGAAACCGGGGATGCACGAATGTCTCAAAGAGTCCTCGAATATCGGAGTGGCTCTCCTCGTAAACGCGTTTCGCCCCGGCCCAGCTCACATCTCCGGCGTGCATTGCGGATGTTAGCGCCAACGCACCCTCGGTGGACTCCAGCAGTGCGTTTGTTTCCTCGCAATCGGCGTTGATGAGCGGTCGGTCCATTTGCTTCACGCTTGCCAACGCACGCTGGTCGCGCGAACCGGGCTGGACCGGTGTCGAATCTTCTTCCGCGTCACTGTGAGGCATCGCGCGAATCCATTTCTCAATCAAGGCCACACCTCGTCGATCGACCACTCGCGAGCCGATGTAGGGCATCCTGCCATAACCGAGTTTAGACATGCGATAGAGCAGGATAGATCGGTACGGGTCGCTGGGGACAATGAGTTTCGCGTTGCGAATGCCAAACGTTCCGATACCTGTACCCTTGTTTGTGTTGAGCTGGTCGAACGGCATGTCGCGACGAAGATAAAACGACACGATTGCGTTGCCGCGCGGATGATGGCACGAACTGCAGTTCCCATGCAGGTAGGACCGCGCGCGATTGTCGAGGCTTTGTTTCAGGTCGTGCGGATCAACCAGCCGGTCGGGACGATCCTTTGGCAGGTCCGGTAAATTCGCTATCGTTTTTTCTTTGGCCAGCCGACCCAGTTGATTCGTAACACTGCGACTAGGTGGCCCAAGATAAGATCGGTCGAGCTGGTTCGCAGTGAAGCCGAGCACAAAGCCCGATCCCGCATTGTGGCACATGCGGCATTCGTTCTCGGCGCTGAAGTGCCGGCCAGGTCCTATGAAGTTGCCTTGCCCATCGATGCCGTACACGATCTGCCGGTCCGTGCCGGCGGCATCGACCAGCGTCGCATCGGGCGGCTCGCCGTTGTACAAATTGTTCCAAGCATAGGTGTAGGGATGCCATGTGCCATTTTCGAAATGAAGAATCTGTGTCTCGGCCGGGATGTCCGTGCTGCTGGGGGCGCTCGTTTTCGGCCGATCGATGTGTTTGACGAACACCGTTCCTTCGGGATACTTCGCCGGCGCCTTGCCATCGGCAAGCGTGACGGAACCCGTGCCGGGAATCGCGACAAAACGTTTCGATTTGAAACCGTCCATCCATCGATTGACGTTGACGGCGTAAGGAACGACGCCTGCGGCAGGTTGCATGCTCTCCAGCGAAGCAAACAGTCCGGTGTCACTAAGCCGCCGTGGGAAATCCGCCGACGTATCTTCAAGACCGGACGGCAACAGTTCGTAGATTTGGCCGGTGTAGTCGAAGTCGAGCACAAACAACTCACCATTGGAACCTTCTGCAAAAGCGGTGATGCGTTGGTCCGTGTCGACCAGCGTCCGATGCGTGTACGAGTCTTCACCGTCCGACTTGAGTCCCCAGATCGTGCCGGTAATGTAGTCACCATAGATAAAGGTGCCGTCCAGATCCTTCAGTTTCGAACCGCGATAAACCGGCCCGCCGATGACCGAATTGGCTTCGGTATGCGAATGGTCCTTCACGGGTGGCCGGATCGGCGTCGCACCTGGCTTGACTTCACTCCGCAAAACCGCTCGGCCTTCCATGATCGGCCAACCACAGTTCCCGCCACGAACGATGCGGTGAACCATCTCCCACGACTCCCAACCATTGTCCGCCGCAAAGATATTGCCCGTCTTCCGATCGACGGCAAACTTCCACGGATTGCGCAGCCCATAAGCCCAAATCTCCGGCCTTGCCCCGTCGAGATCAACAAATGGATTGTCCGCCGGCACGGCATACTTCTTCCCCTCATCCTTCTTATCGACATCGATCCGTAGCACACAGCCAAGCAGATTCGACACATCCTGAGCTGCCGTCAGACCGTCAGGTGGATTCGGTCCCGACCCGTCACCCGTCGAGATGTAAAGCATGCCGTCTGTTCCAAATCGCAAGCACCCTGCATTGTGTCCACCCGCTGGCCAGGTGAGCAAAACCTCTTCGCTTGCCGAATCCGCCTTGGGAGGCGAGCCAGCGACCTTGAACCGCGAAACGTGCGAAGTGTCGTCCCGCGAATAGCACACAAACAGCAGTCCGTTCTCTTTGAAATCTGGATGAACCGTCGCGTGCCAAACTTTCGGCGAACCGTCGATCTGTAAAAGCAAATCCTTCTGATCAGTCTTTGGGTCTTGTTTTGAAAACGTATACAGTTTTCCGCCATTTTCACTGACGAGCATCCGGCCATCCGGCAACTCTTCAAGACTTGTCGGCTTCTCGAATGCTAAATTGGCGAATGCTGGCCGAATCGCGTAAGGAGCGGGTGGATGCGGGCTGCCTTCGATCTTCGAAGTGGTCCACGCCGGCCGAATTTCATCAGCGTTGCAGAGGCCTAATCCAAAAAGAATGCCAAACACAAGCGAGATTGCGAAAGGCCGTAATGGTTTCTTTGTCACGTTGAAGTTACCTTAATAGAAAGGAATTTGCTCAGCAGCGATACAACACAAGTCCATGCAGAACGATCGGAGTATTCTCGTGCAAAACGTGGTGGAATTCCACAGTTCCGACACGTAAGGTGGTGTCCTAATTCTGTGTGGCAGACTTCCGAAGTTTCGGAACATTTCGGAAGTCTCGTCCGTAGCAACACAGATTCAAGACACTACCGACACGAAATGCTCCTTCGTTTCGGGGCGAGGATTAGTTTACAATAAATCGCTTGTGACGTACCCCGTTCCTCACCATAGATTCTCCCTCCTTACATCCTCGATTGGCCGGCAAACACTGTTAGGCCACGATCAGTTCGGATTCGAACCATGACAAGAATCGTTTTCGCCATCGCCTATGCGCTTGTTGCGGTCTCTGCCTCGCGAGCCGAAGAGACCGTCAATTTCAATCGAGACATTCGCGCGATTTTGTCGAACAATTGTTTTCAATGCCACGGCCCGGACGAGAACGAACGGCAATCGGGGCTGCGCCTGGACACTGGCGAAGGTGCCTACAGCGAAGCCGACTCCGGAGCTGTTGCGATCGTCGCCGGCAAGCCAGAGGAAAGCGAATTGATTCTCCTCATCACGTCCAAGGATGAAGGGGAGCTCATGCCGCCCGCCGAATCGGGTAAGCAACTAACGCCACGCGAGATCGAGTTGCTGACGCAGTGGGTCCGCCAAGGCGCAAAGTACGCAAGACATTGGTCGTATGAAAAACCGGTTCGCTGGCAACTTCCCGCGGTGCAAAACAAGGAGTGGCCCAAGACCGATATCGACCACTTCATCTTGTCGCGTCTGGAGCGCGAAGGGCTCTCGCCATCCGAGGCGACGGATCGCTACGCCATCGCTCGTCGCCTGTCGCTTGATTTGACCGGATTGCCGCCAACGATTGAGGAGGTCGAGCGGTTCGTCAAGGACACCGATGCGAATGCATACGAAAACCTGGTTGACCGGTTGGTGGCGAAAGAGTCCTACGGCGAGCATTGGGCCCGCATGTGGCTCGACCTGGCGCGCTATGCCGACTCGGCTGGATACGCCGACGATCCGCCGCGCGTGATCTGGGGCTATCGCGACTGGGTCATCCGCGCGATCAACGAAAACAAACCATTCGACCAATTCACGATCGAACAGATTGCCGGCGATCTGCTGCCTGATCCGACACAGGACCAACTCGTGGCAACCGCGTTTCATCGCAACACGCAGACCAACAATGAAGGCGGCACCAGCGACGAAGAATATCGAAATGTGGCAATCGTCGACCGCGTCAACACGACGATGGCGGTCTGGATGGGAACAACGATGAACTGTGCCCAGTGTCACAACCACAAATTCGATCCGATCAGCCAGAAAGAGTATTTTCAATTCTTCGCAATCTTCAACAACAGCGAAGATGCCGACCGTCGCGACGAGAGTCCGCGCGTTGACATCTGGTCCGAACAACAGAAACAGCAAAAGGCTGATTGGACGCGCGAAATCGCCGAATTGGAAGAGGCGGTTTCGACCGCGACCCCCGAATTGCTCGCCGCTCAAAAGAAATGGGAATCGCAATTCACCAGCGAGCCTACATGGCAAACGATGAATCCGTCGAAAGTCGTGACGAAATCGAGTGGCGACGCGGCCATCGCGGATGACGGCGCGGTGCATGTGCCGACGGCCAGCAAGACAGATGTGTACGAAATAGAGATTCCGATCGCGGAACTTGCGAGACAGTGGGCCACTGGCGCACGTGAGTTTGGCTTCATCAGCGCGATTCGTCTCGAGACTCTTCCACTCGAAACGCTGCCAGGTAAGGGCGCGGGTCACGGCGGCGGCAGTTTTGTTGTCACGCGCGTCTTGGCGTCGATCATCCCGCCGGAAGGCAGCCGACTCGACGGCCGCTACGTACAGATCGAAAACACCGGCAAGGCTCAGTTTCTGTCGTTGGCCGAAGTGCAGGTCTTCAACGGTGCCGAGAATGTTGCTTTGACGGGCGAAGCCAAACAGAGCACCACAGACTTCGGCGGGCCCGCGAAATTGGCTGTCGATGGCAACACGAACGGTGACTACACGGCGGCCAAGTCGACGACGCACACCGCCGCGGAAGACAACCCATGGTGGGAAGTTGATTTGAAGTCCGAGCAACCAATCGATCGTATTGTCGTCTGGAACCGAACGGACAACAAACTGCACACACGGCTGACCGATTTTCGCATCACGGTCTTGAACGACCGGCGCGAGAAGGTCTGGGAGCAGGCGGCCATCAAAACGCCACCCAATCCCAGCACGGAGTTTTCGTTGAGTGGTGTTCGGGGCATCGAACTTGCTTCGGCATTCGCCGACTTTTCGCAGCCCAGTTTTGAAGCGGCCAAGGTGCTCGATGCGAAAGATCCAAACAATACGGGTTGGGCGGTTGGTCCGAAACTCGCCGAACCGCACGCTTTGACGTTGATCCCCAAGTCGCCGATCGAGATTGAGCCTAGCTCGAAACTGTCGCTCAAAATCGAGCAGCTTTCGAAACACGAGAATCACACGCTGGGCCAGTTTCGTCTCTCGGCGACCAACGACCAAAGTGTCACGCTCTACGCGAAAACACCGTCGCGGATCCTGGCGCTCGTCAAAGCTGACAAGCGCACCAATGAACAGCAGGCCGAGCTAATGAAGTATTTCTTGTCGATCTCGCCAGAGCTAGAACCAAAACGCGATCAACTGGCCAAGATCAAAAAGCAACTGGCCGAAATGAAACCATTCACCAGCGTACCGATCTTGCGCGAGCGCGCGGAGAACCAACGTCGCGTGACCAAAATCCAACATCGTGGAAACTTCCTCGACACTGGCGACGAAGTTGCCACCGGGCTGCCTACTAGCTTTCACGCGCCGCAAGACGAGACTGTGAATCGCTTGACGCTCGCCCGCTGGTTGGTGGACGAAAATAATTCGCTGACAGCGCGTGTGATTGCGAATCGATATTGGGAAGCAATCTTCGGCGTTGGGCTGGTGCAAACGAGCGAAGAATTTGGCAACCAGGGCGATCGGCCGTCGCATCCAGAGCTGCTTGACTGGTTGGCGACCGAGCTAGTTCGGCTGAACTGGGATACCAAAGCATTCGTCAAGTTGCTTGTCACGTCGGCTGCCTATCGCCAGTCGTCGCGGGTTGCCCCCGAAATGATGGAACGCGATCCCGACAACCGGCTGCTCGCCCGAGGTCCGCGTTTTCGTTTGTCGGCGGAAATGATCCGAGATCAAGCGTTGTTTGTCAGCGGACTGCTCAGCGACAAAATGTACGGTCCGCCCGTCAAACCTCCGCAACCGCAACTGGGCGTCAGCGCCGCATTCGGCAGCGGCATCGACTGGAAAACGAGCGCTGGCGAAGACCGTCTGCGACGCGGACTGTATACGACCTGGCGTCGATCGAATCCTTATCCGTCGATGGCCGCGTTTGATGCACCGAATCGAGAAGTTTGCACCATTCGCCGCGATCGCACGAATACACCGTTGCAGGCTTTGGTGACATTGAACGATCCGGTCTATGTCGAAGCCGCCCAGGCGCTGGGCCGCCGCATGCATTCGCACGGCGAGTCGGTTGCGGACAAAGTGACGCATGGATTTCAACTCTGCTTGTCACGGCCTCCGAAAGAGAAAGAACTGACGCGGCTTGTGAGCCTGTTCGAAAAAGCACGAGAGCGATTTGCTCAAGCTCCAGAAGAAGCCAAGAAGATCGCCACGATGCCCATCGGCCCCGCGCCAGAAGGTGCCAGTGAAGTTGATTTGGCGGCCTGGGCACTTGTTGGCAACGTGCTGTTAAACTTGGACGAAATGTTCTTGAAACGGTGAAATCAGCCTAACCAGGACACAATAGCATGCATCCGAAACTCAAAAATCTGCAAACATCGACACGGCGGCACTTTCTGCGCGACTCAGCGATGGGGCTTGGCGGCGTCGCACTTGCGTCGCTGCTGGGCGAAGGCTCAACGGCCGCCCCCGCAAGAGTCGTCGATCCGCTGGCTCCGAAGAAACCGCATTTCGATGCCAAAGCCAAACGTGTCATCTACTTGCACATGACCGGCTCGCCACCGCACTTGGACTTGTTTGACTACAAACCCGAGCTTGTAAAACACAACGATGAAGATTGCCCTCAGCACTTCCTGGAAGGTAAACGATTCGCCTTCACCTCCGGTGTGCCCAAGTTGATGGGAACGCCACGCAAGTTTTCTCAGCACGGCAACGGCGGTGTGTGGTTGTCCGACGCCTTGCCGAACCTGCACGAAGTCGCAGATGAAATGTGCGTGATCAAGTCGATGACGACGGATCAATTCAATCACGCTCCCGCCGAAATGTTCGTTTACACCGGTTCGCCTCGACCGGGTCGTCCTTCGCTCGGTTCGTGGGTCACTTATGGACTGGGCAGCGAAAACGAAAACTTGCCGGGCTTCATGGTGTTGATTTCCAGCGGCGTTCAGCCAAACGGTGGCAAGAATTCGTTTGGCAGCGGCTTCTTACCTTCAGTGTTTCAAGGAGTGCAGTGCCGCTCGAAGGGCGATCCCGTTCTGTATTCGTCGAACCCGGACGGCATGGATCGCGAGATGCGGCGGCTGAGCCTGGACGCGCTGAAAGACCTCAACGAATTTCAAGCCGACGAATTGGGACATCCCGAAACGCTGACTCGCATCGCGCAGTACGAGTTGGCGTATCGCATGCAAGTGTCGGTGCCCGAAGTTATGGACATCACTCAAGAGTCACAGCAAACGCTCGATGCCTACGGCGCGAAACCGGGCGCGTCCAGTCTGGCAAACAACTGCCTGCTCGCGCGACGACTCGTCGAAGCAGGCGTTCGCTACGTCCAGCTCTTCGATTGGGGCTGGGACTTTCACGGCACTGGCGCTGGCACGGGGCTGACCAAAGGCTTGACCGACAAATGTGCGACGATGGACAAGCCGGTTGCCGCGCTGATCAGAGACCTGAAGCAGCGCGGTTTGCTTGAGGATACGCTGATCGTCTGGGGCGGCGAGTTTGGCCGCACACCATTCCGCGAAGGTCGAACGGCGAAGAGCAAAGTACTCGGCCGTGACCATTATCCCGATGTGTTCACCATGTGGATGGCCGGCGGCGGAGCGAAAGGAGGCATGGAATACGGCTCGTCCGACGAACTTGGTTTCCGCGTTGCCGAAAACGAGTGCCATGTCCACGACCTGCAGGCAACGATCCTGCATTTGCTCGGATTCAATCACGAGCGACTCACGTTCCGCTTCCAAGGCCGTGACTATCGACTGACCGACGTGCACGGAAAAGTTGTCAAAGAAATCGTTTCTTAAGACAGAAAGATGAACCGCGCGAGTTTGCATCTTTCTGTCAGATCCGCACTACGCTTCCACGCTAAGTCGCACCTGCTCAATCGAGTTTCGCCCAGATTTGTCAAACGGCCTCGGCATCGGTTGAGCGTTGCCATATTCGTCAACAGTTCTGCAACGCAGCGTGTAGCTTCCGGCTGGCAATCCGGGCAGCAAAGTCGCCCAGTGTGCTTTGGCCAGGCGTATCGGCCAGGTGCGTGGCTGGCCAGTTTCGGGATCGAAGCCCATCGTACTTTCGGGAATCTTGGCGTCCGGAATGCCACCGCCCCACTTGCTCGGCACTGGCAGAATTTCGGCGTCGCGCCAAGGAGCTTTTGTAAAGTGCGGATCGCCGCTGGGCAGATCTTCATCGTTGTTGTGAACCCAGGTTTGGACTTTGGCCAATCCACCAATGCCGACTTGCGCATAACCCGTGATGGGAATCGGCTGTCCGGGCTTGACTTTTCCAGGCACTTTCAATGTCGCGGCGAACGTCTTCAGCCAGCTATCGATGTCGTTGTTGCCGCCAATGTAGGTGTCGTTCGCGTGAGCGATATTCGAGATCACTACGTGCGACAACCATTTGACGGATTTGAATCCGTAAGTTTCCGGGACGACAATGCGGACCGGACCGCCGCGCTGCGGGTTGAGCCAATCGCCGTTCAGTTTGTAGCATAGGATGACGGGCGGCAGGCCAAACGGATCTTCCAAAATTCGGCCGATCGGCATGGAGCTGCGAAACATTTGGCTCTCTTCATTGTTGTGAAAACCGTAGTAGAACACGCGGCGAACGTTGCGTCGCATCTCGGTCAGCCAGAGGACTTCGCGCAACGGAACACCTTCCCAAATCCCCATCCCCAACGGACTACCAATGTTGTTGCACGTCATCACTTTGGGAAATCGGACGGCGTGCTTCTTGGCCATCTGCAAGAGCGCGTCAAAGTCAAGCGCCGTTTCGTCTTCATCGGTCAGCGGGTTGCGGATGTCTGGTTTGTTCTGCGGGTCGGGGACGACTTGCAACTTCCACGTCTCGCGCGTCAGTCCGACTTCGGTTCGTTGCTCTTCGGTCAATGAATGAGGAACGGGCTTGCCTCGCGAGACGTCGCGGAAGTCTTCTTGCTTCGTCAGATAGGACTCCAAAGACTCCAATGCCTTTTGAAGTTCCGGCGCACGTTGTTCCGCACCAGCGAGCCGCGGCAAAAGCGCTGCCGCCGACGCACCGATCGTGCCGAGTTTCAGAAAGTATCTTCGCGTGAGTTCGTCATGTTCTTGTAGGAACGAATCGGCTGGTGACATTTTATTAGCTCCCGTTTGGATGGACCGGCATGCTGTACGATATCGCGACGTACGTGGGAATTCAACAATTTTTTCGGGGCCACACCAGGGGTCGCGGTTTCTCTACCGCTGTGCTGGAACATTCGGTAAGCTTATCTTTGAAAGTTCGCCTGCCTTTTTCATGCCTCGGAACCGCCATGATTCGAAAATCATTTTTTTGGTGTGCCTTGCTTCTTTTGGCCGCGAATCGAATCGCTTGGACGCAAGAGGCAGCGCCACAAAACGGCCATGCCAATTTGCTTGTTGAGCAGGGAGTCACGGTCCAGCACACAACAATGGCGGGCGAATTAAAAACTCGCTTGGCTTTATTGTCGGACGGTCGAAGTGAGACGGTTGCAACACTGCCCGCGTCATCGGAAGTTCCGATTGACATTGTCTATGGATTTGCCGACAAGACGGTGACACCCCACCAGTTGTCCGTTGAATTCGGGCCGGCCAGCAAACAAGGCGAGATCGCGAAGGTCGATGTTCTGGTCTCTTCGTTGGCACCCAATTCGGGTTTTCAATCGCTGACCGAAGCCGTTTTGAAAGCTGGCGCGCGGCCGCAAGTGGTTTCGCTTCCTCAAGCGGCGGCAAAGTGGCTGATGGTTCGCATCACTGCGTCCAAGGATGTGGACGAGTTAGCCATCGCCGAACTTCGCGTGTTTGGGCATCTCGGCGCGCCGCGGTCGCGATACGCTTTCAATGAATCACCCGCCAAGGCGCTGCAAGTGTTGGCAAAGCTTCAAGATCAAGTTCAGTCGGCCATTTCTGATGACGAACGCGTGTTGATGGCCGATGCTCGCGACGGCAAGTTGGATGAACATTCGTTTGCCGAAGCCGCCTTGATTGCGTCCGGCGTCAGCGACACGAGTGCCCGCAATCGATACTTGAAGAAGATCGACGAGTATGAAGCGGCAGTTCGCAAGGCGACGACAAACCTGGCGTCGCCATTCGAAAAAGGACGCGCGATCTTGAAATGGATTCACCAGCATCCGATGTCCGCCGGCTACTTGTTTCCTCAAACGGATCTTTCGACGATCGTTGACACGGGCAAGTTCAACTGTGTTTCCTCGGCCACGCTGTACAACATTTTGTCTCGACGTTTGGGCATCGACGCGCGGGCCATCGAAGTGCCAGATCACGCATTTTCGATTGTCTATCATGGGGCTAATCACGTCGATGTCGAAACCACCACGCCTTATGGATTCGACCCGCAGAGCAATGAACGAGCCCGCAAACAGTTTGAAGAGCGGACGGGTTTTTCGTACGTGGACGAAAAGAAAAAGGATTTGCGGCGCGAGATCGATGAGCTGGGGCTGGTCGGAGTCATCTATTACAACCATGGCGTCACACATTCGAAGAAAGAGCAGTACCTCGAAGCGCTGGTCGACTACTTTCGGGCATTGAGTCTTGATCCAGAGTTCGACTCCAGCGTGAAAAACTCGTTGGCTGCGTTGGCGAATTGGGGGATTCTGCTGTCGGAGGATGGCAATTTTGAGAAGGCGGTCCAAGTGATCGATGTGGGACTGGCACTCGCGCCGCAAGATGCCACCTTGTTAAACAACCGCAAGGCAACATGGACACAGTGGATCAGCGCCACGGTCAAGGACGGCAACACTGCGGAGGCGTTGGCGCTGGTTCGTCACGCCCACCAAGCCGTGCCCGACGGCAAATTCCTGGCCATGCAATCCTGGGTGTTCATCGGTCCCGGTGAAGAAAAGGTCAAAGCGAAACAATGGCCCGCCGCATTGGCACTTGCCGAAACAAGTTTAAAGCAAAGCTTGGAAGAGTCCGCGCTCAAAGAGCTTCGCGATTGGCGACGCAGCGTCATTTCGCGCTGGTGGGACGCCGAACAATCCGCCGGCCGATTCACCCAAGCAGCATTGGTCTTGGAACGAGGTTTGAAGATCGAACCGAATGACAAACGCTTCGCGCATAACCTCGGATTTCTCGTCCAAGAGTGGCTGAAAAAGACGCAGGCGGACGAAGGTACAGAGCAAGCTCAGACAATCATGTCCGCCTGTCTCAAGCGTTTTCCCAATATTGCGCAGGTCCAACAGGCATCGGTCAACCATTTGTATCTGCGGATGAAAGCGTTGCGCGAAGGCGCAAAACACGCCGATGCGATCGCGACGGCCGAGCTGGCGATCAAGTTGTTGCCCAACAACAAGGACGTCGCCCAGTGGCCACAGGCCAGTTATGCGTTTTGGGCGTCATCGTTGATCGACCAAGAGAAATGGCTGGAGGCCAGGAAGGTTTACGTCCAGGCACGTGGGCGCTTTCCGAAGGACAAGCGATTTGCCGACGCCGAGGAGTCGTTGATCCATCGATGGGCAAAGAAACCGATGGACGCCAAGGATTGGCAAACGGCGCTCGACATTTACGAGAAGGGGCTGGCCCGTTTGCCCGACTCCAAGCGAGTTCAACAGCAGATCGTCTATCTCGCGCAACAATTGGCGCTGGCGAAGCTTGAATCCGATGGCGGCGCGGCGGCGGAAATGACGATTGCCAAAGTGATTGAACAACATCCACAGCTCTCGCGTTTGACGGATGTTGCCACAGCACTTGTTCAACACCAGATCAGCCAACTGGAGAAGGCGAAGAAATACGACGAAGCGCTGGCCGTCGTTGATCGTGCGGCCGTCAACGTGAAGCAAGCCAAGGAGATTCCGGATCTTGCAAAATATGTACTATCGCGACAGTTGACTGCGCTGGCCGAGGCCAAGGACTGGCAGCCAGCCGTTGCCGTCGGAATCAAGGGACTCCAGCGTTTTCCCAAGGATGGCACGTTTGTCAACAATACAAAATACTGTTACAGCATGTGGGCCCGCGGCCACTTTGAGAAAGAAGAATGGAAACAGGCCCAAGTCGTTTTGGAAGCCGCGCTGAAACAGTTTCCCAATGACGGCGGCTTTAAACGGAACCTGGATCTCTGCAAACACCAGCAAAAGAACTCGTGAGCAAATGAATTTGAGAAGTCCCCGTTTCCTCGTCTTGTCGATGATCAGCCGAGTAAATCAAGTCAGCCGTCGCACCACTCCGACTACGACTCCAAGCACATCGGCCTTTTTCACATAGATGGGATCCATCTCTGAATTGGCGGGCTGCAAACGAATCCGCTTCCTTTCGGGATGCCAGTATTTTAATGTCGCCTGGCCATCGTCCGTCCGCGCGATGACCATTTCACCATCCTCGGCCGTTTCGCGCGGCTCGACCACGACATAATCTCCGTCCGCAATCTGGGCGTCGATCATCGAATCGCCGCTGATTTCCAAGACATACCAGTCTCGCTTGGTAAACATGGCGCCAAAGTCGACGCGCTCGTCTTGTTCGATCGCTTCGTGGAGTGCCCCGGCCGCGACGCGACCCTTCAGTGGCAAGCCACGGCCCGTTCGTTTGGCCAAGTCGGTTAATTCGATTGCCCGAGATTCTTTGGGCGTGCGGCGGATCAGCCCCTTTTTTTCCAACGCCTTCAAGTGGCACATCACGCCGTTTGGCGACGTAATGCCAAAGTTTTTTCCAATCTCGCGCACCGTGGGACCATAGCCACGATTGTGAATCTTGTCGCAAATAAATTCGTACACGGCACGTTGTCGTTCCGTGAGCCGCTCAAGAGGCATCGGCAATTCCTTAAGGAGAGTCCTTGCAGATATGGGGGAAATCCTGATGTCGCTCACTATAATATACGCACGTTCATTTTCAAGTCGCGGGTTACCGCAACTTTTCGTTTGCTACAATTGCTCGAATATTGCGAATGGTTTCGAGCGATCAAAACAAAGCAATCGAGGGAAGTGTCTTGATTCTGAGTTGCAGACTTCCGAAGTTTCGGAAAACTTCGGAAGTCTCGTCCGTAGCAACTCAAACTTAAGACACTACCCAGTCGAGCGCCGCGCGTGCAGCATTGCATCACGTGTGGCAAAATGAAATCAAACTTGGCACGCCCAATCACACCGGAGAGTTCTCATGGTTACCACGCGGATGAGTTTCGTTTTTGCAATCACGACCATCGTCGCCTCGGCAATGCAAATGGCTGTTGCCGATGACACCAAGCCCGAAGCGGACAAGGTTGTCAAAAAGAAAGTTGCGCGGTTGCGTCTGAAGGGTTCGTTCCCGGAATCACCAGCAGCCATCGGCATCTTTGGCGAATTGGAACAGAATCTGCGCGGCATGATCGCGCGTCTGGACCGAGCGGCAAAGGACGACTCGATCTCAGCGGTCGTGCTCCGCATTCAAAACACCAGTGTCGGCCGCGGCAAGCTTGCCGAACTTCGAGCCGCCATCGCTCGCACACAAGAATCGGGCAAGAAGATCATCGCCGAATTGAATTCGGCCTCGACCGCCGACTATCTGCTGGCGTGCGCTTGCGACGAAATCATCATGCCCAAATCGGGCGTGATCATGATGCCCGGCGTTCGAGCGGAAGTCACGTTTTTTGGCGGGTTATTTGAGAAACTAGGCATCGAGGCCGACATGCTGCAGGTTGGCGACTTTAAAGGGGCGGCGGAACCGTTCACACGAAAGAGCATGAGCAAGGAATTTCGCCAGCAATACACGATGTTGATCGACGACTTCTACAACCAAATGATCAGCACCATTGCCACGGACCGCAAACTAGCCGAGGACAAGGTCAAAGAGTTGATCGACGTCGGATTGCTGTCGACTCAAGATGCCAAAAAGCATGGATTGGTCGATGTCGTGGCGTATGCGGATGAGACCGAGGCGTATTTGAAGGAACACCTCAAAGCCGACGAAATCGACTTGTTGGCGGATTACGGAAAAAAGAAAATCGACACGAATTTCTCGGGACCTCTCGGTTTCATGAAGTTGTTCGAATTGATGATGGGCGGTTCGTCGGGGTCGCGAGGCAGCAAGAACAAGAAGATTGCTCTGGTGTATGCCATTGGTCCAATCATGACGGGGTCCAGCACCGCCAGCTTGTTTGGTGGCGAAACGATGGGTAGCGACACGATCGTGAAAGCATTGCGCAAAGCTGGCGATGACGATACCGTCGTGGCCATTGTCTTGCGTGTCGACAGCCCCGGTGGTTCCGCTTTGGCGAGTGACCTCATCTGGCGCGAGATCACCAGGATGGAAAAGCCCGTCGTTGCCAGCATGGGTGACATGGCTGCCAGCGGAGGCTATTACATCTCGATGGGCTGCGACATAATCTTCGCCGAAGCCGGCACGATCACGGGCTCGATCGGCGTGGTCGGTGGAAAGATTGTGATGTCCGGTTTGTTCGAAAAGGCCGGCATCGCGACCGACGTGATCAGCCGCGGCAAAAACAGCGGGCTGCTGTCGGGTGATGCAAAGTTCTCGGACAGCGAGCGAGAAGTCTGGAAGAAAATGATGGAAGACACCTATCTTGAATTCACGCAAAAAGCTGCGGACGGCCGCAAGATGAAATTGGCCGATTTGGAGAAACATGCCGGCGGACGCATCTGGAGCGGCCAACGAGCCCAAAAGGTCGGACTGGTCGACAAAGTGGGAACGTTGCGCGATGCGATTTTGGAGGCCAAGAAACTGGCCGGATTGGGCGACGAAGACAAAGCCGAGATTATGGTGTTGCCAAAACCGGTCAATGTGTTCGATCAATTGCTGGGGATTTCCGCCATGGCGCCAAAGATTATTGCACCGAAGATTCGAACGGAGTTGGGCCGAGTGTCCAAAGATGCGGCGAAATTATTGGGCCAGGCCCAGATGATCGAGCAGTGGTTTGCCGAACCATCCGTGCTGGTCATGCCCTACAACGTGGAAATCAAGTAACAACCAGTACGATTGGGCGCAATCCATCGGATCGGTTTGCGTGTGGCCTGATGCGACGTAGGTTTGAATAATCACTCTGCTTCCATCCATCTCCGCTCCCTGGCGACACATGCAAAAACTCTTACGCTTTCTTCGCGAAGAAGACGGTCCGACAGCCGTTGAATACGCTGTCATGTTGGCCTTGATCATTGCCGTCTGCATGGCCGGGATTCAGGCAGTGGGAGTTCAGGCGTCAAGTTCGTTTACAGATTCTAAAGACGAACTCAACAAGCACTTTACCGCGGCCGGCGTCAGGTGACCCTGGGCACCGAGTGTCGTTCGTGGTCGTCTATCTGCCAGCAGAATCGGCCGCTATCAAGCGATTTCACTGCACATTGCCAAGGGCCTGTTCGCGGTGCAATGTAAAATGGCGGGACATGCCGGCCTGAATCGAGGTGCTGGTAGTCACAGATGAATAGGCCGGCACACCCACCAAACAAACGTAGCCCACAATTCGTGTTGCTGCTCTCTCCACCCCAATTGTTTGCCAGTTCCCCGGTGGTAAGTCTTGTCGTGTCGGTAGAAAATGTAGACGAAGATTCAATCCGTTGAGTTTCGCTCTTTTCAAACATCTCGCCTCTGTTGAGGAAGCCCCGACATGTCCAACGAGATTCGCATTCAACCGTCCAGCGAACAAATCGTGCGCGGCAAGCCCATCGTTGTCCCGGTCACCGTCGTTCTCGATCGTCCGCTGAAAGTACGAGGCATTCACGCCAAATTTCAAGGTGCCGAGGAAACGAAGGCTGTCTACACAACGACCAGTACGGATGGGAAAGGCCGTACGACGACTCAAACACACACGGCCGTGCAGCACATCGACGTCACCACGCAGGCCTACCTGTTGGCGGGCAACGACCGGCTCGGATTCTTCGGCAACTTGTCGGATGCGATCGCAACGATCTTCGGCGGCGGGCAGCACGAAACCATGCCACCTGGCGAGTATCCGTTCAAAATCGAAGTATCAATTCCAGAGGATGCTCCACCAACGCACGTGGGAAAAAAGACCCGCGTCTTCTACGAGTTGTCTGTGCAAGTCGATGTGCCACTCGCGTTCGATTTGAAGACGGTGCAGTCGTTTCATGTGATGCCGCTGCCTGCCAGCTATGAAACGAACCCCATTCGCACGCGCTATCCCGATGATGAGGGCCGTGGTTTTTTTGATTCGCTTTTTGCTCCGAATGTTGAAATTGAAATGGCGCTGTCCGCCGACAAGTTTCGCTTGGGTGAATCGATCGAGGGAATCTTCTGCGTGGAGACCAAAGATCCATTGAACTGCAATGCCATTCGTGTCCGTCTGGTCGGCATCGAGAACAGCCAAGCGCATGGCCACGTGGACCGTTTCACTCACCAGACAGAAGCCGTAGAACTTAGCGCGCCAGGTGTTATGACTGGGTCCTACAAGGAGGAGTTCCAATTTGTCGCGGATACCACCGCACCCTTATCGGCGAGCGGCGAGTTGTTCTCGATCGAGTGGTTTGTCCAAATCGAACTGGATGTCCCGTGGGCCAAGGACCCAAAGATCCGGGCGCCAATCGAACTCCACCCGGCGGGACGATGATTGAGGACCCAACACAAACGCGGTTTTGTTTCTGGACAGGTGCCTACCCGCCAAGGATCGGATCCCAAGCGGTCTTTCCAAGCGAAAACTAGAGGTCAACGATCTGACCAAGATTGTTCTGCTCGGCAATCGACAGGATTTCTGCCGCACAGACGATGTCCTGAGCCGCATTTCCGACGGACTTGAAAAACGTCGTTTGGTCGTTGCTGCTTCGTCCTGGACGCTTGCCCAGTATTACCTCTCCGAGTTCAGCAGGTGAGTAATCGGGGGGCAGTCTGCCGCGTCTTATCGGATCAACGATGTCGCCTGCCTCGCAGAGCGCGGCTTCGCGATGATCGACAAAGACGGCAGCTCGGCAAACGGTTTCTGACGGAACCTCTGACATGTCGGCGCGAAAAGAACCGATACCATTTATGTGCACTCCTGGTCTCGTTTCTTTATCCGCGAACACGGGGGTGCTACTGTTTGTGGCCGTGGTGATCAGGCCACACTCGCCGAGAACCTCGGTCGACAAACTTGGCACAAGATGACACTTGCCGGCCAACTCCGATTGAACTTCGCAGAAAGCCTCGGCATTCGCCAGTTTCCGTGACAAGACATAGACCGTCTCCAAAGGAAGAACCTCCAGCATGGCGCGAAGCTGACAGGCAGCCTGGCCGCCGGTTCCGATGAGGGCAGCCACCTTCGTGTCTGAGTTTGCCAGCAAGCGTGTCGCCAAGCCCGATGCCGCCCCGGTTCGCAGCGCAGTCAAATACTCCGCGTCCATTAAAGCCAGCGGCAGCCCCGAATCGCTGTCGTTCACCAACATCAGCCCTGTTGTGACTGGTAGCTTCTGCTCGGCGTTGTCCGGAAACACCGAAACCGCCTTCATTCCAAATACCTTCGACGAAGGCATCAGCGCCGGCTTGTACAACATCGTGCCAGCCGAGCTTCTGATGTTCGTTCGCACGGGAACTTGAATCGCACCCTGCGTCAGGGCAAGGAACGCTTCCGTCATGAGTTCGATGGCTTGCCACATCGTGAGCGTCTGTCGGATGTCTTGCTGACTTAGGAGACGAATCTTCATGGCAAAGTGGAAGCTGCCAGCTCGTGGCGAAAAAGTTCGATTTCGAAATGCGCTCTCGATCAGCCAAACACCTTCTCGTAGGTTTCCTGGTCAAAGCCAACGACCAGCGTCTTGCCTATTCGTAACGTTGGCGCTCTTAAGTTGCCCGACGGCCCCAGCAACAGTTTGCAAAGTGTCGCTTTGTCTGGCTTGTCTTTTTTCAAGTTCAAATGGACGACCTTTTTGCCCTTCGCTGCGTAGATCTCGCTGGCCTTCGCGGCCAACGCGAGGGCTTCTTTTTCTTTGAACGTGGTTTTCTTTGCGTTGACCTCTTCGGTCGCTTCGACGCCGACGACTGCAAGAAACTCTTGCGTTTTCCCACAAGTTGTTCAGCCCGGGCGGTGATAGCTCCAATCAAGTTTAGGCATCGTTGATCTCCATTTACTTACGTTTCTAGCGACGAACACACGTTACGGCGCGAATTAAAGATGTGAGAATTATCCACGAGATTTATCTCAGAACAACTGGGCTCCGAAATCCGGATTCCATCAACGCTGAAACACTGTACTGAATCACGATCTAATCTAAGATGTGGTCTTCAGAATCCGTCATCCAGTACAATCGTGCACCGCATGGCTCGATGAAGTGGCGGATTCAGCCAACACAGAGAGCGAGACCACATGGCTGGAATAAACGAACCATTGAATCGCAAACTTCGCATGGCACTGATCGGCGGCGGTGGCGATGCCTTTATTGGCCGCGTTCATTGGTTCGCCGCGACGCTCGATCATCGTGCTGAATTGGTGGCTGGTTGTTTGTCGTCTCGGCCTGACAAGGCAAAGCTGGCCGCGCCCGAGTTTGGTATCGATTCCGATCGCGCCTACACGTCGTACCAGGAATTGCTCGACGGCGAACACGACTTGCCGGACGGCCAGCGTGCCGATTTCGTCTCGATCGCGACGCCGAATTTCACACACTTTGAAATCGCAATGGCCGCGCTTCGGGCTGGTTTCCACGTGATGTGCGACAAACCGATGACGATCGAGATCGACCAGGCGAAGCAACTCGTCGAGTGCGTTCGCAAAACGGGCCGTGTCTTCGTTCTGACACACAACTACACGGGCTACCCGATGGTTCGCCAAGCAGCCGAAATGATTCGCAGCGGCGAACTGGGCACGATTCAAGCAATTCGCGCCAACTACATTCAAGGCTGGTTGCGTGGTGTCGATCCCAACGTCGAACCGTCACGAGGAGCATGGAAGTCGGACCCGGCTAAAGCGGGCTCGGGGACGCTCGGCGATCTGGCAACGCATGCTTACAACCTTGCTCGGTTCATGACCGTCTTTGAACCGCTGGACGTCTCTTGCCAGTTGAGGACCTTCGCTCCAGACCGCGTCGTTGACGATTACGGCCACGCGCAAGTTCGTTTGTCCGGTGATGCACTGGCCATGATCACGTTCAGCCAAGTAACACATGGCCGGCTCAACGATCTATCGATCGAAATCGACGGCACCAAGGGTTCGCTGCAGTGGCGACAGGAACAACCCAACGAAATGATCGTGCGGCGGTATGGCAAACCGGTGGAAATCTACGAACGACATCCTGGCGCGCCGTACACGAACGAATTCGCGCGTGGTGCCTCGCGCATCCCTGGTGGTCATCCCGAAGCCTTCATCGAGGCGTTTGCCAACGTCTATCGCGATGGGTTCGATGACATGGTCGCGCATGCAACGGACCAGGCGTTCGGCGCCGCGGAGACGAGTTATCCCAACGTTGTTGATGGTGAAGAAGGTGTACGATTCATCCACGCCTGCCTGTCGAGTCACGAGTCAGGAGGCGATTGGATGTCGATTTAATTGAAATGGCAAGTCCGTCGATCAACTTGTTATTCGTTTGCAGCCGAAATCAGTGGCGAAGTCCCACGGCTGAGAAGATCTATTCCAAATGTCCAGGCGTCAACGTGCGTTCCGCCGGAACCAGTCGCAACGCAAGACGCACGATTACCAGCAATGACTTGCAATGGGCGGATCTTGTGCTGGTCATGGAGTCGAAGCACCGTCAAAAGTTGCGGGCTGACTTTCCAGGAGAAATGAAACACAAAAAGTGCCACGTGCTTGAAATTCCAGACGACTACGAATACATGGATCCTGACCTGATCGACATGATTCGACAGTCCGTTGACGAGGTTCTTTAAACGTATCAGCGGCATCGTGCCGCCGTTCGAATGTGAGCAAGCGGTGTCAGGATGCCACGGACACAGACTACGTCCGAACCTTGAACCACTGCCGTTCGAGCCGTTCCGGCGAGACTTTGATCGACGTGCCAAGTTTCTGAGCGAATACAGAGACACGGAATTCCTCAATCATCCATCTCAACAGAGCGAGTTCCGGGTCGATGATGCCGCGTTCGTAGTGACTTTGACGTCGCTCTTCAAACATTGCAGTCCAATGGTCGATCTTGGCCGCCGATTGCTGGTCGCGAGCGACACTGCCGCTTTTGACGCGCTCGATGCGAGCGAGAATCGCCGCGAAAAATCGTGGGAATTGTTCGAGCCATTGGACCGGCGTTTCACCGAGAAAGTCGTCGGGCAACAGGGAGGACAATTGCCGGTCGATATCCACCGTGATCGGTTGCCATTTCGCCTGCGTCAGCTCTTCGGCCGCGATGCAGACTTGGTGAAAGCCTTCCAGCAGCGGCACGACCAGTTTGACGAGATCCTGAACCGCGAGTGAGATTTTTTCGTCGGCCGATTCGCAAAACTTTTTGAAGGTGTCGGCATCGCGCGGAATAGCGTTGCCGTCGACAAACGCCAGCTCGGTCAGCAACTCCGTCAATCCTTGTCGCAAATCCGCTTGGTTGGGCAGCGTCATCGCATAGATTTTCAGATCCTCGAGCTTTGGTAGCCAGTCGATTTGTTCCGCAAGATCGTCACCGAAACGCAGCAGGATTAAGCGGCGGATTGCTCGGCGGGTTGCTTGTTCGGCGAGGTCTTTTTGTCCGAGCAAACGCAAGTCGACCGAAGCACCGCTGTCGATCAACGTGGGAAATGCGACGATCTTGCAGCCGCTTCGTTCCAGTTCGATCGACTCGGGCAGTTCGCCGAAGTCCCAGTCGGTGATACCGTCCTTTTGCCAGCGCGGATCGGTGATCACGCGATCGACCGGCGAAGCGACGATGCCCAGCCGGCGGCGCAGTTCGTCCAGATCGCGGTCCTGGTCCAGCAGTTTGCCCTCTTCGCTGACAACGCGGATGTGAAGTCGCAAGTGCCGCGGGATCGTGTCAAGGCTGAACTGGGAGACGTCTATGGGCTCGTCGGCGTGGCGACTCAGCGCGCTGGCAATTGTGGGCAGGAAAGGTCCTTCGCCAAATTGAAGTGAACCGCCAACTTCGGTGGCGACATCCGGCGCGGGAATTAAGTTGCGACGGACGGGTTTTGGTAACGAACGGATCAGCGCGGTGATTTTTTCGATCAGCAAACCTGGAACGCCCCATTCCAGTTGATAGTCGTCGATCTGACCAAGTGCCTCGACGGGAACCGTGATGCTTGCACCATCGGTTTCGTCGCCCGGCGTGAATTGATAGTTGACGGGCAACTCCGTTTCGCCCGCTTGGATTTGGTCGGGGAATTCGGCAGTCGCGGCGTTCGCCGTTTCAAACGCCTCGTCGTCAACCAGGTCGGATGCGTTCATCAAAAGTTGCTCGGCATCGCCAGGCTTCGCACGGCCGAGCCACCGGCGAAGCGACGGCAAATCGAACACTTCGGCGGGCAAACGCTCGTTGTAAAAATCGTATTGAATCGCGTCGGAAACAATCAGCCCGCTGCTTCGTGACTTGGCAGCACTCATGGCGAGTTTTTCCACGAGCTGGTTGTTCTTGACAAAGAAATCGATCTTTGCATCCGTGTCGCGATGAACGAGGGCATCACGAATGAAAAGGTGCCGAGACTCTTGCGGATTGATCTTGCCGTACTTCTTGCCTTTGTTTGAGCAGACGGGCAGCGTGAACAAACTCACCTTTTCATTCGCCACGACCGTGCCATGTTTGCGCGACCAGCGCGGATTCTTGTAAGTTCGTTCGACGAGGTGATTCGCGCGCGATTCGATCCAGCGGCTGTTGATCCGCGCGACGACGCGCAAGTAACGATGCTTGGTCTCAACAACTTCGGCCGACATGACCCAGTCCGGCCGTTCGTCAAACACATGCGAACCGGGCCACAAGAAAGACTTCGCTCCACCGTTGCCACGATACGCATGCTTGTCGATTCGCTTGGCAACATTCGACAACAGCCCCGTCAGCAGTGCGCGATGAATCGCACCGTAATCGTCGTGGCGTTTTTTCAACTTCAAACCGCTCGCCTCGACCAGTTGTTTGAGCTGCCGATGTACGTCGAGCCATTCACGCATGCGGTTGTACGACAAGTAGTTCTTGCGACACATTTTTTGAAGCTGGTTGCGCGACAGCTCGGCACGTTGGTCGTGAAAAAACTCCCACAGCTTCAAGAACGACATGAAGTCCGACCGGCTGTCTTTGTACCGGCTGTGGCACTCGTCGGCTTGCTTTTCCTTTTCGGCCGGCCGATCACGAGGGTCGTAGATCTCCAGCGCCGACGCGATGATAAGAATCTCCGCAAGACACTTTTCGTCGACGCTGGCCAAAATCATTCGCCCAATTCGCGGGTCGACCGGCAGTCGACTCATTCGTTGGCCCAAACCGGTCAGCTTGCGATTCGAATCGATGGCCCCCACTTCGTAGAGTGTCTTGTATCCGTCACGAACCGCTTCCAAGTGAGGCGCGTCAAGAAACGGAAAGTCGTCGATGTCGCCAAGTTTCAATGACAGCATCTGCAGGATGACCGCGGCCAGGTTCGTTCGTCGGATCTCAGGCGTTGTAAATCGTCGACGTGAAAGGTAGTCGTCCTCGGCAAACAGTCGAACGCAAATTCCTGGACCAAGCCGGCCACAGCGCCCTTTTCGTTGATCGGCCGACGCTTGCGACACCGGTTCGATGGGTAGCCGTTGGACTTTTGACCGCGGAGCGTAGCGGCTGATTCGCGCGGTTCCCGTGTCGACGACATAGCGGATTCCCGGAACGGTGATCGACGACTCGGCGACGTTCGTGGCCAACACGATTCGACGCCCGCCGCCTGGATTGAAAATGCGGTTCTGTTCGGCCGCAGGAAGTCGCGCGTAGAGTGGTAAGATGGCTGGCTTGTCGCGCCGATGCGTTGCCCAACCGCGCAATCGTTTCGCCACGTCACGAATGTCGCGCTCGGTTGGCAAGAATGTGAGAATGTCGCCGTTTCCCTCGCGACACAATTCTTCAACCGCCGCGATGATGCCGTCGTTTGGATCTTGAGTTTCCTCGTCGTCCGGCTGCGTACGATATCGCACTTCGACCGGATAACTTCGTCCGGAGACTTCGATGACCTGTGCCGCCCGACCATCGATTTCAAAATGCTCGGAAAACCGTTCGGCGTCGATCGTGGCCGACGTGATGATCAACTTCAAGTCGCGACGTTTTCGCAACAGGCGTTTGAGATAACCCAGCAAGAAATCGATGTTCAACGATCGCTCATGTGCCTCGTCGATGATGATCGTATCGTAACGTTCGAGAAAGCGATCGCCCTGCGTTTCGGCCAACAGAATACCGTCCGTCATCAACTTGATATAAGACTTGGGACTGACGTTATCGGAGAAGCGGATTTTGTAGCCCACATGCTGGCCGACGGTCGTATGAAGTTCTTCGGCCAATCGGCTAGCGATCGAACGCGCCGCAATTCGTCGTGGCTGAGTGTGCCCGATAAATCCACTGATGCCTCGTCCCGCTTCGAGACAAGTCTTTGGCAGTTGAGTGGACTTGCCCGATCCGGTTTCGCCGCAGATGACCAGGACTTGGTGTTCGAGAATTGCCTGTTTGATGTCGTCACGCTTGGTATTAATCGGCAGTGATTCGTCGTACGACAGCTTCGGCAGATTCAACGAGCGAGCCTCGCGCCGTGCCACCGACGTTTGCAACCGCTCCGTAAACCGACTCAGCTTTTCATCAAACGGCTGGCCTCGTTTCTCCGCCTGCCGCATCGAGCGAAGTTGATTGCGCAACTGGAAACTGTCCACGCACATGGCCAACCCAATTTGCCGATGATATTCGTCGAATTGGTCTGTAGTGGGCATCTCAGGTTCCAAAATATCTAGCGAATAGAGAATGCTAGAGCCAATAGGTTACCGAGAAAAGACGGCTATCCGGGAAGAATGTTCGGAGCCTTCGCCGATGGAAGATGAGGACGCGAGTCAAGCACGACGTTCTGTTCCGGTCCCTGAGAAGTGCAGTGAAAGTACTCCAAGAATCCTCGGTAGCCAAGATGAATGATACTGAGGTCCTTCGATGACGACAGCGATCATCGGACGAGTGATTCCGCCCGGTAGGACCATGTACGGGAATCCGAGCATTAGAGCATCCCAGCGATTTCGTGGTCCCGTGGCAGGACGTGATGAACTCGCAACAGATGGTCGGTCTTGACTTTTGCGGCCTGATCCTCAGCTTCATCAAGCGTATTGCCTGATCCAATGACCTTTTTATCGTCCTGGTCCCAGACGATCCATTTGCCTTCATGACGTTCGAGCACCTCGACGGGAATTTGTTCAAACATTGAGTGAACTCCAAAATGGCTTGTTTCTCGGGGCATAGAAGTCTTGGCGATCCTATATTCATTTCATCGCGAATTGTTTGGGCGAGGAGTACGAAATGCCACCAAATTGTTTGGACTTGGAATCTTGCCTCAAGAATAGATGATCATTCAGCCGTCCAATGCCATCGCGATCTTCAGCGACTTGACGAATGCTTCGAACTCGGCTTTGTGCTTTCCCACGTCATCGGGCGGGCCGATCATTTTGAAGAACCAAGCTCGGTCTCCCCGCACGATGATTGCGCCGAGGATGCGTTTTTCGGCACCAATCAGATCGAAGTAGTCCGAGTCCTGACGATCAACCTTGATCGTCTTCACATCCTTGGCAATCTCACCCTTCATCACCGTCGGTAATCTGAGTTGCTGTCGCCAGCGGTTGACGTTCATCGCTCGGTAGTCGTCGTACTTTGCGCCTGTCCGCGGCAGCGGTGTTGCAGTGACTCGCGACTCGCCGACCGTTAGAGCCACAACGGAAATGACGCTGGGCTTCATCTCCACCACCCAACCTTTTGGAGTCGTAAACGTAAGGCCGCGCACTTTGCGCTCCTCGGCGTTCGCTGCGTGGTCGACCGATAGAACTGAAACAAGTGTGGCGAGGATTAACACTGTTCGATTATCCATGTTGAGATTCCAACGTTAGGTGGTTGTTCGGTAGAAAGACAATGTGGCACAGGCTGCCAGCCTGTCTCTAAAACAGGCTGGCAGCCTGTGCTACGACTATTTCCAGTCGGGCTCTCGTTTTTCTAAAAATGCAGCCAGGCCTTCGCGAGCGTCTGTTGTCGTGCGGGCAGTCGCACTCATTGCCGCGCCGGCGCTAAGCAACGTGCCCAGATACTCGCCAATTGTTTCGTTGAGCATCCGTTTGGTCATCTGCATGGCTTGCGGCGAGTTCTTTGCACATTCTTCAGCAATCTCATTTGCGCGGACCCAGATCAAATCTTCTTCCGCCTGCTGGTGAAAGATTCCCAAACGCAAAGCTTCGTCGGAATCGATCATGTCGGCCATCAGCAGCAGTTTGCCGGCGACTCCGCCACCGACGCGAAATGTCAACAGCGGCGCAACTAATCCGGCGACGATTCCACGGCGCGGTTCAGGGAAACCAAACTTGGCGCTGGGCGCCGCGACGACGATGTCCGATGCCAACACGATTCCCGCTCCACCGGCGACCGCGGGCCCGTTGACGGCCGCGATGATCGGCTTGGGAAAACGCAGCATCGTCTCGATCAAGTCGCGATACTGAACCGCGTCTTCGTGCCATTGTTGCTGCGCTTCGCTCTCCTCGCGATTGGCCGTGCGTTGCATTTCGGCGAGGTCCATGCCTGCGCAAAACGCCGTTCCCGCGCCAGTCAAGATCACGGCACGCACAGCTTTCTCGCCGTGCAAATCGTCCAACGCCTGCATCACTTCGTCGATCAGCGCACGAGAGAGAGCGTTGCGGCGGTCGGGACGATTGAGAATGATCGTGCCACTGGGGGCGTTGACTTTGACTTTGACCAGGGGTTCGGATTCGTTCGAGATCATAGTATTTCGTAGGGTAAGCGCCCCCGTGTGCCACTCTGGCTTGGCCAGTGTCTTTTGAACTTTCACTCCAGTTCACTGGCAAACCCAGTGGCGCACATCAATCTTGTCGTAAACACTTCTTTATTTGTTTTGGTTTTGGCAATGAAAGTTCGAGGAGTACCGTGCCCAGCAGTTTTCCTTGAGTGTCGATTTTTAAACTTTGGCTCGCGCCGCCTTCGAGCACATTGTACAACACGAAGTTCAATGCCCAAACCTTTGGCAGTTCGAATCGGTCAATCTTGGACGGAGCCAATGCTTCAAAAAAGTTGTCTACGACTTCGCTTGTCAAATGCTCGCGCAGGAATTCGAAGCCTTCTTCGGTGAACGCGACGACGCCAATGTTGGCGTGATTTCCTTTGTCACCGCTACGGGCCGTTGCGAGGTCGCCAAGTTGAATCGTGTTGGTCATGCGTCAGCCCACTCCCGCGCCGTGCGAACTTCGACTTGAGGTTGGATCAGTTCTTTGGGCACCAGACAAGGCCAGTAAGCAAACACGGGTCGAACCGGACTGCGACCGCTCGTGTAACCCGCCAGTCCAGCCGGTCCGCTGGTGATCAACGGTGCGATTTCCTTTGTGAATCGCTCAACTGCCTCGCGCCGTGCATCGCTTACGGCGATTCGCATCACGACTTCGCCAGTGTACTCATCCGACGCGCCGGCTCCGAGCAGTTCCACACTATGATTTTCCAATTCGTAACCCGCACGCTTGACGCGCTCCACAACCATAGCCGCACAGGCAATCGCTTTTTCTACGCAATCGCCGCCGCGAACCAGGAGTTGTCCGCTGGCGGTAAATCCGTTGCGATACGCCAAGGAAACTTTGTAATTGTCCGGAGCGGCGGCACCCGTCGCACCTCGAACGGCAACTCGGTCGCTGCCCAAATCGTCAACTTCGACGGAAGTAAGATCGACGTCGACATCAGGCGTCAGGTAATGCGCCGGGTCACCGATTTCGTAGACAAGTTGCTCGACGACGGTTTGACGATTGACGACCCCGCCAGTTTCGTTTGGTTTCGTGACGATGATCGCCCCGTCCTCGGACAACTCGGCAATCGGGTATCCGACGTGGGTCAGGTCTCGCTTTCGCCAGTCGGTGCTGTATCCGCCCGTGACTTGTGCACCGCATTCGATCAAATGTCCGGCGACCGTCGCGGCAGCGAGACGATCCCAGTCGTCCCAGTTCCAACTGAACTCGTGCATCGCCGGACCCACCGTGAGTGAAGCGTCGGCAACCCGTCCAGTAATGATGATGCGCGCGCCTTGAGCGAGCAGATTAGTGATTGGTTTCGCACCAAGATATGCGTTCGCGACAACGACCTCGTTGGTCAGTTCCGCAAGCGGCTGGCCCGTTTCCAGGTTCTGGAATTCACAGCCGTCGTTTTGAAGTTGATCGAGAATCGGCAAGATGTCGTCGCCGTGAATGACTCCGATGGACTGATCGGCCAGATCTTCGTCGCCCAATACGCAGCCGATCGCTCTGGCACACGCGACTGGATTCACGCCGCCTGCATTGGTGACGACTCTTAATTGAGCCTGTTCTTTGAGCGCCGGAAGCAAGCTTTGCGTCACGCCAACAAAGTCGCGGGCAAAACCAGCGTCGGGATTCTTCACACGACTGGCTGCAAGAATCGACATCGTCAGTTCGGCGAGGTATTCGAGCGTCAGGTAATCGACCTCGGCGTTTTCGACGAGCAGACGCGGGGCGTCGACGTTGTCGCCCAGAAAGCCGGCCGCGTTGGCGATTCGGATCATTGATTTGGTAAGTTCCAAATGACAAGCATCAAATAACAAACAAATTCCAAATCCAAAATCTCAATAGGCGATTTTGAATTTGAGATTTGGAGTTTGTTTGTGATTTGTTATTTGGATCTTGTTATTTCAAACCTCAAACCTCAAACTTGATAAACGCCGAGTCGGAACGGTTCGTCGGATGCGTGGCGAGTTACGATTTCCAGCGACGAGATCAACGTGTTGCGAGTTTCCGACGGATCGATGATGGCGTCGACCCAGCCGCGGGCCGCTCCGTAGCGAACGTCCATTTGCTGGTCGTAGTCGCCCGTTACTTTGTCACGCAGTTCGGCAAGTTCCGCGGCGTCGACTTCGTGACCCTGTCGCTGGAGGCTTTTGACGGTGATGTCCAACAGTGTTGACGTTGCTTGGCCGCTGCCCATCACCGCACAGCGGGCGTTGGGCCAGGCGAAAATTAAACGCGGGTCAAATGCTTTGCCGCACAGCGCGTAGTTGCCTGCTCCGAACGAACCGCCGATGATCATCGTGATCTTGGGGACACGGCTGTTGCTGACGGCGTTGACCAGCTTTGCGCCGGCTTTGATGATGCCTGCCCGTTCGGCGTCGCGGCCGACCATGAAACCGTTGACATCCTGCAGGAAAATGATGGGCAGCCACTCTTGGTTGCAGCTCATCACGAAGCGGGCGGCTTTCTCCGCGCTGTCGACGTACATCACGCCGCTCAGTTGATAATGGCCGTCGGCATCTTGGACCCGGTGGTGTTGATTCGCAACGATGCCCACCGGGAAGCCGCCGATCCGCGCCGTGCCACAGACGACCGTCTTGCCGTACTCCGCCTTGTGTTCGTCAAAGCTTTCGGCGTCGACGATACACGTGATGATGTCGCGCACGTCGTGTTCTTTGGCCGGGTCGGGATCAATTCGTTCGAAGAGTTCTGTCGTGGGGAATTCTGGTTCGACCGACTCAAGTCGCGCGAAGGGCTGGACGGGTGTGGCGGAATCTGGCCGGCCGCTTCCGACGAGCCGACGGACTCGGTCGAGGCACGCTTGGTCATCTCTTTCGCGAAAATCGATCGTACCGCTCATCGTTGCGTGCATCTCGGCACCGCCAAGTTCGTCGCTCGTGACGTCCTGGCCGATCGCACTTTTGACGAGTGCCGGACCGGCAAGGTACAGTCCCGAACCTTCCGTCATCAATAGCTTGTCACATAGCACCGGCAGGTATCCACCGCCCGCAACGCAGTTGCCCATGATGGCCGCGATCTGTCCGATGCCGGCGGCGGAGATTACCGCGTTGTTGCGGAAGATACGACCGAAATCGTCTTCGTCAGGAAACACGTCTTCCTGGAGTGGGAGGAAAACGCCCGCCGAATCAACGATGTAAATGAGTGGCAGTCGATTCGTGAAGGCGATCCGCTGGGCTCGCAAAACCTTCTTCGTTGTTGCAGGGAAAAATGCACCTGCTTTCACTGTAGCGTCATTGGCGATGATCATGTGCCGGCGTCCTTGGACGATTCCGACGCCTGTGACAACACCAGCAGCCGGTGCGCCGCCCCACTCTTCGTACATCCCACTGGCGGCCCACAAGCCGACCTCAAGAAACGGCGTGTCCGGATCAAGCAATTGGTCGACCCGCTCGCGTGCGGTCAGCCGCCCCTTGGCATGTTGCCGCTCGATCGCCGAGGCTCCACCGCCTTGCATAATCTGCGCTGCTTCTCGCGCGAGGGCCTGCGTTAAGTGTCGCAAAGAACCGTTTTTTTGGGTGGTCATGCCTGAATTCTATCGCGATGACCGATTTTGGGCGAGATTCGATTTTGCCACGGACCATTTCATTGCCTTTCTCGCAACCGTCCGTAAAGTTGGAATAACAACTTTTCTACATGGTTCACAAAAAGGGGTCAGGTACCTTTGTGCCAAGCACCCTTTGGGCCGTTCCGGCAAAGGTACCTGACCCCTTTTTGAACCATGTCAACTTTTCTCTTCTCTTTTCTAGCCGGGAGACATTCGATGAAGGTCCACACCATCTGTACCGCTGCGCTCGCAGTTCTCGTCTCAGGTGTCGCTGCAAACGCTCAGTACGACAGCACGCCCATCTACTCGTCAGGTCCAAACTCGTTTCAATCGCACGCGTCTACCGCACAAGAAGGCATTCTGCGCGGCCAGGCCCAGTTGATCGCAAGCGCCGGTCGATACAATCACGACACTTCACTGGCTGAAATCAATCATGAAGACGCGATGACCAAGTATTACGAAAACGAAAAGCTGAAAGTGAACGCGTACTTTGAGCGACGCAAGCAAAATCGCGACGCGCGACGCGCCGAACGTGGACCTCGTCCGACGAGTCAAGAGATCGCTCGCTATGCCCGGCTACGCGCGCCCAAAGGGCTGAATAAATCGCAATACGAACCAGAGTTGAAACAAGTCTACTGGCCGGACGTGCTGCGAACGGATGTCTTTGCCAGCGAACGCAACATGATCGATCGCTTGGTTGCCGAGCGGTCGTTTCAAGATGGCGGCATCGGCAGCATCGAACATCGCATGATCAAACAACTGTCGAACAAAATGAAGGCCAAGCTGAAGACGCAAATCGATTTCCTCAGTCCCGCGGAATACGTTTTGGCCAAGCAGTACATCACGGGAATCGAGGTCGAGTTTCAGTCGACCGTGCTATCTTCCAGCGTTGCTGAGAATTAACTCTCCGGCTCGTGGGACGGATTGGCGATCCGCCCCACTTCTTCTGGGTTCGTCGCGGTTCGAATCCATGTCAGTGTGATGAGCAAGACGGCAATTGAAGTTTTCTGTTGCCAGGTCATTTCGACTTGAGACTATCTGGATGGGTGAACCAGGGCAAGCCACGACGCCTTGACGAATCATTCAAGGAAGATGATCATTTCGATCTCAGCGAAAGGGCCCAAAACGGTGGCTAAGAAACCTAAGAAGAAAGATGAGATTCAAGCTGCGGGCGGAGTGGTTTGGGAAGGCAAGCCTTGGAATTCGCGCGTGTTGTTGATCTATCGGCACGGGCATCGAGATTGGTGTTTGCCTAAGGGCAAGCTGGATGCGGGCGAAACATCCGAAGAAGCGGCGATTCGCGAAATTCACGAGGAAACAGGGTACAAAGTCGAATTGCTCGACTTGGCGGGCGAAATTCATTACGAAGTCAAAGGGCGCCCCAAAGTTGTGCGATTTTGGCACACGAAGGTGGTGAACAACTCGGGCTTTGAAGAGAACAACGAAGTGGAGAAGATCGAGTGGTTTGAACTAAATAATGCGCTCGAGCGAATGGACTACGAGACAGAGAAGTCACTCCTTCGCCGGACGGATGACTAAGTTCAGAGCGATATTCCAACAACATCCTGGCTAGTATCGTACTGTTACACCCATGCTCATGATGTGTGCAGATGAACGCAACACAACCGTCCCACCACCAGGGATTGGACCAGAGATCTGATCGTCAACAATCCAGGAATAGGCTGTGTTCATGGAGACAAATTCGTTCAATCGAATCGAGGCACCCATGTTGATCATATGCTGATAAAACAGCGGGGAGGCGATATTGAAAAATGCCTCGGCGGACTGAATGGGGCTTTGATGAAAGTTGTAGCCAGCACGCAACGTCAAGCGTTCGTTCATCTGGTACTGAGCCCCGGTGCTGACGGCGAAGACGCTTGACCAGCCAAGTCCTGTAAGGGCGCTTGCGCCAGGCACACCCGCAAAGCCTTGGGCGTCACCAAAGCCATCTGTCGCATCGTAGTTAAAGTAACGAACGTCCGTTGCAAAGACCCAATTCTGCATGCCGTTGTACGCCAATCCTAATGAAACGACCATCGGCAAATCAAATTTCTTCTTTACCGTGCCGCCCGCAGTCGTAAAGTATCGGAACTCTTCCATCCACTGCGGGCTCTTGACCGACGCACCTAGATGCCAACCGTTGTCGCCAATGAAATAGATGCCAGCTTGGGCACCACCACCCCAATGGACGCGTGTACCACGAGTGGAAGGGAACGCGGGGCCGGCCGGAGCGGTGAATGCCATTGGATCAATCCACAACGTGCCCATGGTGATCGTGGGACCAAAACCAATCGACAATTGGTCTGTCATCGCGATCGACATCGTGGGTGCCAATTGCAAGAATTGTGCTTCGCTATAAATAGGCCCAACGATTGGCGATGGCGCATTTTGTAGTGGGTTAGCAGGATTTGCCGGCATGCTTTGCTTGAATCCAGCCACCGCCAATAGCCCGAGGCCATACGTGACGCGAGGATTGGTCTCGGAATGATGAATCCAGCCGATATTTGGAATCGGAACGACGCCAGATTCGGCCTGTGTTCCAGGAGCCCCCACAGCACGGAACTCTAAATCCGCCATTAACAAGTCCATCCCGAAGGACAACTCGGATGTGGGCAATGCGCTCGTCGTTGCCGGATTCCAATAGATGGCGCCGATCCCGTCGATCGGCGCGGCCGTTGAAACGCCACCCATCGATCGGTTGACGGTGCCGACGACTGGCAACATCACTCCTGCGGCGTGTACGGACTGTTGGAGTAATAAGGTGAAAGCGACGCAAGTCCAGAGCGCATGAAAGGCACGAATCCGTTGGCGTGACATGACGAGTCTCCTACTTGGAATGATTTGTCCGATTGTGGCGATAGTTCTAAATGGCATCGACACGCTGACAAGGAATCAGCCGGTTGAACCCTGGCTCCCCCCTTGAATTGCCCGCGCGGTGTCCGGTTGTGCCAAATACCCACGCAATGCGGGTCCCATCGACATTGACGATCAGTCCGCGAGATCTAATTTGCCCAATAATTCCGCGAATCGCGGATCGTCACGAAGGGGATCGAACAAGGGATTTGCGTTGAGCCAGAAAAGGGTCCCCGCCCGTTCTTCCAAGGTGCGGCTCAGACATTCAAACGCCTGATCGTGTTCGTCAAGAGCGATGTGAACACGTGCCGCTTCAAAGTCGGCCTGCGAGTTGCCCTGTCGCGACATTTGCTGCAATTCCGCGAGCAATTTGCGCGCGGCATCCGTGTCCCCCGATTTCGCCTTGGTCCATGCGTGGCCGCCGGTTGCCACGATGCGCATGGCCTGGCAGCGATCGAAAGCTTCGTCGGCCTCGTCAAAACGCCCGGCCTCGACCAGCGCCCATCCGAGCGTAATGTTGCACAATGGATTCCCTGGATCGAGTTCCAGCGCGGATTGAATTGCGTCGATCGCCTGGTCGTAATTTCGCTGCATGAAGTGAACCAGCGCCATCGCTCCATGGATTGTCGGGGCGACCGGATCGAGCTGGGCAGCCCATTGAGCTTGTCCCATCGCCTCGTCGAAACGCCGCTTGGGCAACAGCACGAAAATGGCATACCAATCGGCCAACCCCGCATGTGCCGCCGCGTAATCGGGATCGATGTCGAGCGCTTGTTTGAAACTCTCTACCGCCAAGTGAATCGCATCGGGAGTCCGTTTCTTCCAGTGAAACCGGCCCCGCAAAAAATGGTTGTAGGCGTCGGTGTTTTCCGTTGGCCGCGGTGCAATCTGCTGGGTCTTGCGCCCGCCGATCGTCATTTCCAAGGCGTTAACGATCGTTTGCGTGATCTCATCCTGCAGGGCAAAGACGTCTTTGGCAACTTCCGCCGGCAGAAACTTCATCGCCACCGACCGCCGCAGCCGCGTGTCCTCCGCCTTATAAACGACGCCCATCCCGCCAGCACCGATCTTGTCGGTAATTCGATAATGTAAGACCGTTTGGCCGATCACGTCAGTTTTGTTTTGATGAGAAGAGGGCGAAAGTGGCCACACTACTTATTTTGCAGCGAGCCATTTTTCCCACTTGGCAAAGGCAGCTTTACGTTTTTCCTCTTGCGCGAATCCGCAAGTGTAGACTTCATACAACATCATGCTCGATTTGCGTAACAGATCGAAGCCGTAATCCTTGTGCTTTTGGCCCGTCAAGTGGATCATCGCCACGAGCGCCACGTCACGCACCTGAACACGAATCGGGTCCTTGAATCGACCGTTGTGCCAGGAGTGGCAAACCGTTTTGTTGTCCATCAGTCCTTGTAAGAGTTCTTGATGCTCTTTACCACCAAACTTGCTGACGGTCAGGATCGCATAGGGGATCGACGAAGTTGACATGTTCTTTTGTTTCAGCAAATTAAGGGCTAACGAAAGACCGACATCGTTCATGTTATAGCGCAACGCCAAAAACAAACCGTTGCGGGCCAACAGATGATTGTTGCTTTGTCGCTGGAGAAACACAGTCAACAGCTTCCGTGTGATGGGCGAGCGATCGTCGTCTGTGAACGCCTTCTGAGCGACGGCTTGGTTCAACAAATTGTAGAACTGGTATCCGAGCGAAGTCTCCAATTTCACATTTTCGTCCGAACCGATGAACAACAACGTCGCCAGACTCTGCGGCTTGACACTCTCGCGATCGGCGCCGGGAACCGACGTGCTGATGAACGACTGGATGCGGAGTGTCATGGAACCGACAACCTTTGCGGGCCCCGATTCATAATCACTGAGCAGCGCCGGCTCGGCTCGCACCATTTCCGCAAACAAAGTGCGTGAAAGGCGATCGGACCCGATTAACGATTGAAACTTCGTCCAACCAGGCAAATCGTGCTCGTGTTTGCCTTCGACGTCGTTGATGAATGCCGTCAAACGTTTGTCGAGATCCGTTTTGGCGATGATGACGAGCAGTTTGTCGGCACGCAGCCGTATTTCGAGGTCCGCGTGTTCCAATGCTTGTTCCAGCGCCGGTTGGGCCGTCAGTCCGTGCCGAACCAATTCGCGAGCCGCCTCTTCGCGCGTGGCAAACGAATCGTCGCCAAGACGCTGGATCAACTCGGCGAGGTCGCTCTGAATTGGTTGCGCGATTTCACTGGCACGGCTGATCATGGAATAACCAATCAGCACGAGTGCGACGGAATAGATTTTCATAGAGACATCCAAATCTGACATCCCGTGGTCGGGACCTGGCGAAGAAGGATTACAAGGGTCCTTCATTATAGGAGGAAGAGTTCGAGATTGGTAAGCGATTACTTTGGCCCGCGACGGGCCAAAAGTTGAGTTTTACACGGAGTATACCAACCTTTATCAGTCTTCCGATTGGCTATCGAACTTTTCGTACATATGGAGTTGGAGCCGGTTTAGGTTACTGAGATACTATCGGGCAAGTAGTTATATCCAAGAATGTGCGAACAGTTTCCAGGCTAATGCAGAAGGATGGTTGGCATGCCAACGAGCACTACTCAACATCAGCGAGATTTGCAAAGAAAACGACGTACGGTTTTGCGTGGTGATGTTTCCGTTTTTTCATCAGCTAAATGGTAAATACCCTTTTCAGCATATCCACACAACGGTCACCGATTTCTGCAGATCGCACAAAATCATCGTACTCGATCTTCGTCACAGCTTTGAAGGATACGAAGGACCCGAATTATGGGTACATCCTACCGATCAACACCCGAACGAAATCGCGCATGACATTGCTGCACGGGAAATCGCGAAGTTTTTGAATGAACATGCTCAAGAGTTGCTCAACCGTAGCTAATTGAATTATGCTACGTTCGAATATAGCTCTATCTCGTTGAGACACGCTAGGCATTGTCGGAAAACAGATACCTAAGTCGCGAGGCGATTGTTCACTCTTTGCGTTTTCATTGCTTGCAAGGAGAGCGCACGGATGACGCGACATCGACTCACGGATGAACAATGGGCCCTGATCGATTTTTTCCGCCCCCGGCCAAGACGGTGTGGCCTTCCAGCGACCGGCGGACGACCGTCAATGGCATTTTATGGATCTTGCGAACGGGACCACCTTGGCGCGATTTGCCGGAAACGTTTGGGCCTTGGGCCACGGTCTGAGATTTGTTCGACACATGGAATCATGACGGCATGTTGGACGAAATGCTGCGGCGTTTGCAGGTCGATATCGGTGCGCGACCAGGGTTTCAATTGTGTCACGGACACCAGCATCCCCGAAACCGTCATGCGGCACATCGGTCGACTTCGCGATTTGTACCGTGCCTCTGGTTTTTCAGAATTTGCGAAAAGAGTGTCGGTTTTGGCAGTACTTTGCCCAAATCTCAGACTTAACGACCTCTTACGAATTGAATTCCGGCGCCGTGCCAAATGAAAAGATCACTTGGTTCAAGCTTGACGAAGACGCCCCAAATTTCATGATCAATTCCGATGCGTCCATCGTCGCCCCATTGGTCATTGCCTATGTGCTGCGTGAGTAGCTCTCCAATCCATCCAACACACGATCTCTACTCCTCGACCCATCTGCCTTCCCGAAAGACACATTGAGTCGGCTTGAATTCGCTCAGCGTTTCGAGCGTCAAGATCGGCACGGGTGCCTTGCCATCGCGATCGATCGCGTCGAGCCAGGACGCCGTGCGATCATCGACCATCGGCGGAGCAATGTCGCCCGAATTCGGCAACAGCGACAGTTCGATCAACAAGAACTTCTTCAACATCGTCTGCGGCAGTCGGCCCGGTCTGATGGCAGCGTTGATTTCTTTTTCCGTGATGATCTCGCCAAAGAAGGAGATCGCTTCACGTGTTTCCGATTGCTCAAACGCCCGACGTGCCGAGGCAATGTATCCCTGCCTGAGATACCGCAAAGTGTTGAGCAATGCCAGCCGCGATTTGTCATTGAGCGTTGTAGGCCGGCTCTTCACGGGATCCGGCCGCTTCAGAACACGCTCGTCATGCTCCGGATCGAGCAAATAGGCCATCGCGCGAAACTTCGCCTCCTCGTTTGCACTGCGAGCGAGGTTGACCATGCCCAGCAATGAACTGCGACCCAGCGCGTTGCCATCCAGATGCGCGGCGATCAGATAAAGTCGAATTGCCGTCGCACGTGCTTCGGGATCCTGCCGTTTTTCCGAGAGCTCCTCGGCATAATCGCGATAGTCTTTCGGTTCGGCGGGATTCAGCTCTCCCAACCGCATTCGATCGACGGTCAAAATGAAATCGACATCACTTTTGGAAAACGTCCGCGTCGTCTCTTTGCCGTTGACCAGGACCTGTCGAACGACCAGCGAAGTGTCCGTGTCTCGAACCAGGAAACCCATGATCGGTTCATCGGGAAACCGCTTGTCATACACGACGACGGCCTCACAGCGAGCCGCTGCCATTGCAAGCACGATGGTCAATAAAACGGGAACAATTCGTTGGAACATACGTCGCTCGGCAGTCGAATCATTTCGGCGCGAAGAGCAGCCACATCTTCAAAGCAGTCGCTTCGCCTTGAGCCAATTGTTGAATGACATCGGGTGCATTTGCATCAGAACTTGCGAGGTCGTCGATCAGTTGCGAGGCCTCTTTGGCCCGATTGGGCTGGCGGCGCTTGATTTCAATGGACAGCAGTCTCGATCGAATTCGCTGCAACAAAACGGTGCGCCTCAAATCGTTCGTTGCCAAGTACTCGACCGTTCGCAATTGATGCGGAAGTTGAGCGAGGAATTTTCCGTCGGGCGACTTGGTCGAACCGCCGCTCATCCTCGCCCCATCTCGATCGACCAGCAACCGCAGTACTTCGGAAGACGATTGCGTCGCACTCAGCGCGCCAGGCGCGATCCCCAGCACTTCGGCGCGTATCTTGTGCAACTCGTGCAATGCCGACGCTGCCTCAAGGTACCCCTGGTGTGGATCACTTTTATCCGATGTCACGGTCCGGTCTGCGATGCGATCGTGCACGATGTGCAACAGTTGCTCGTAAACAGATAACTGCCAGCGGGCGTCGTCAAGTTCCAGTTCTCGACCTAGGAATGCGGACAACAACGCTTCCGCTGGTGCCCGGTCGTTGACTCGTGTCAAAATCGCGTCGGCCAGCGCCAGCACCATTCGATTCCATTTCGACATCGGCTGGATGTACTCCATCAATTTGGTGTGCTCATCAAACTCCTTGGGACCAACGAGATACCTTGCGATCGTCTCGGCCTGTTGAGGCGAGATGTCCGGAACGTCTTCTGCAAGATTCCGCAGCCCACGAATGTAACTGAGTCTCTCGAATGACTTTTGCGTGTCAAGCTTCGTCTCATAACGTTCCAAAGGCTCGACATATTGCTCGACGTCATCTAGTTGCCGTGGTGTTGGCTCGGACGATGATGTGTCGACCGTGCTGACAACAGGATCTGTACCATCTGCTTTCTTGGTTCCGGGCGGGCCTTCCTCGAGAAGTTTGTCGAAAATGGCAAACCCTGGTTCCTGCTGGGCGACGGCACATGCCAGCGTTGCATAATGGGAGACATCGACGATCCGTTTCAGGTAATCTTCGTCGTTGACCGCTGGGAACTTCAGCCGCGCAAGCGGTTCATCGATTCTTGCTTGCAAATCCTGCCAACGATCGGCGGCCGTCGCGACCGCAACAGGTGCCTCGATTCCAAGCTCGGCGCGGATGAGCGTAGCGAGCTTGGGAATATCAAAATTGAGGTCATTCACCGTCACATTGGGACCGGCCGCGGGGCTGACCGATGCTTTCCGCGTGGCCACATCTCCCACGGGAATATCGAATCGGCCGATCAACCAAACCGCAATCTCCGACTGCAGTTGTTCCGTCTTTGTTCGCTCCATCAGATCGATAAAACGGGCAACAATCAGCGGTTCTCCGTTTTGCGCCAGATCGCGAATATCCTTACGGTACCTCATAAACTGGTTTGGCGATTTATCGAGCATGGAAACGACAAAGTCCGCTTCCAATCGATTGACCTCATCCGACTCGTGAAGCGGCCGAAAGGTCGTGCGGTGCTGCTTGACAAACGCCGAAAGGTGCTGATGTAGGTCGGCGGCCACGTGCGGTTGTTTTGACACCACCTCCGTTAGATTGCCGTAATAGCTTCGAGCAAGCGCCGCGCGGCTGTTTTCTAGCAAACTGGCGATTTCCGACGTGCGACTGACAGGAGTGCGGATCGCCCGGCCAATGTCGGCTTGCAACGCCTGCGCTCGGTCCTCGGCCAATTCGTCCACCTTCAGTGCATCCAGACTAACGCCCAGGCCCCAGAATGCACGTTCGAAGTACAACTCGTCCTTCGGCGGATGCTCCTCATCCAAGGCAAACAAAGAAACAAGGTTCTCTCGAATGGAATCGGCTGCTTCGGTGTCTGGCTCGATCCGATAACATTCTGCCGCGAACAAACCGATCACGTTGGGAAAAGAACCTTGCGCACGAATTTCGTCCCAGTGATTCGCACAGCGTTTGAAAAACTCCGCGTAGCCATTGGTGCGCTCGCCCGCGTCGGGGGATGTTATTTGCTGGTAAATCTCTTTCAACGGCACGGTCTTATTGATCGCATTGGTGCGTAAACGTGTGAAATTGCCGATCAGTTCGTCATTCCACCAATCGGGCTCTTCGATCGGTACACTTGCTTGGGGTGGCGGTGACTCGGAATCGACGTCTCCCGCCGCTGGCTCGCTTCCATTTGTGGCCGTGGAACGATCGCCAGTGCCAAACAGCACGACGCCCACAAAGACGCAAATGCCGATCAGCACGACCACTCCCGCACCCGTGAGCATGATCAAGTTCATTCGTTGTTCGTGTTCCTGGCGGTCACGGTTCTCGGCCGTGTGCTGCCGGATCAACGCGTCGACTTGCTCAGCAGTCAAACCCCAGCCCACTCCCGCCGCACGCAGTCGTGTCATCGTCTTGTCGTCCAACCACGCGGCATCGCCCACCTTTTGCTCGATCATGTCAGCCACGTGACGTTCGGCTTCCGACAGCGTAATGCGATGCAGACCCAACCGGTCGGCGACTTCACGAACGGTATCGCGCGCCTGGTCTTCGGCGAGGTCGAACTTCTTCATCCCGCGCCGAATGCAGCGTGCCTCGATTTCGGCGGTGACGATGCCTTGCGGCGCGTCTTTGATCTTCTGTTCGAGGTATTTGTCGAACGCTTCGACCCAATGGTCCTTGGCCTTCTTTTTGGAAACGGGCGGCGCGCCTTGCAGCATGTGGATTGCCTGGCCGAACAGATCCTCAGGCAACTTCATGTCCTGGGCGGCAGCTTCCAACAACACGCGGCTGCGGGCGTTGATGCCGCGTTCCATCGCGATAATCGGCTGGGCCTTGGCCATGAATCGCTCGAGGCGCGAGTCGATCTTCGCTTCGCCGCCGGGTGGTGGCGGTGGAGAGGGCGGCGGGGGTGGTTGGACGCTGTCGTTCATCGAGGGTTGATCAGTTCTTGAAAGTTTGGCGTCCGAGTTTGGTGAAGCAGAATGACCAAGCTCAAATGACCAATGACCAAGAATCGTTGTGAACAGTAATTGGTCATTTGGATTTGGACATTTGGGCCATCAACGCGAGAGATCTCTATCTAAAGCTTTGAATTTTTCGCCCCACGTGTCAATCTTATCCAGCGGATAAAGCAGCTTGAATTGCTTCATGGCACCCTTGGCCTTGTTGCGATCGGAGCTGGCGAGAGAGGAGATTTGATGATATTTCGCTTCGAACCAGTCAGGCGTGTTTTTAACTAAACCATCGGCCAACTTCCGCCAATGGGGCAATGCGGCCGAATAATTGCCGGCCCGGTACTGAGCCAATCCGGCCCGCCGCAAATACGTCCTGCTGCTGGGATAGGCGGCCACGATCTTTTCCAAACGCCGCGCCGCACTGGCGTGGTCTCCCGTTTCCGCTTCGTATTGGGCCAGCCGCGAGTTGACGATGCGTGTCTGGCTGTCTGATTTGATCTTCTCTTGAGAATCGCCGGAAAGCTCGACCAATCGGCGATAGACATTCAACGCGTTGTCGATTGCTTGACGGCGCTGCGTGCCGGTTGCTGATTTCACTTCGGCGTCCGCTTGATTCGCAACAGTGATGATCGCCGACTTTTCGTAAATCGATCCTTTCGCGTTCTCCGTGATCCAGTTGGCATGGTAGTTGAGCGCGGTGTTATTGTCGCGCGACTTGGCAACTCGAAACTGGTGATAATGATACTGGGCGACCGACGAAGACGTGGGGCTAACGGATTCTACGAATGGTTTGGCCGCGGCTAAATACGATTCCGCTTTGCCGAGGTCGATCGTCTTGGATCGCATCGCGACGTCGATGCCGTAAAGGATCGACTTCAACTTGCGGGCATTGTCCGAGTCGCGGCGGGCGGCGGTCAAAAACTGGTCAACCGATGTATAGACATCCGTGGCAGCGCTGGCGGCTTTGTCCGCGTCGGCACGAACCTTGGACCATTGCTGGTGATAGAGTGAACACAATTCGGCTTTTGCCGCCAGGTAGTTATCATCGCCGGACGTGACCTTGCTGAGCGAGGCGATCGAATCCTCGGCTGAGACTTTCTTTTCCAAACGGCCCAAATAGTAGTCGGCCTTCTTCGCATTCGCCGAGTCGGGAAAATCGTTTCGATACGACTTCAGCGCGTCGATGGCCGCGCCAACGAACCGGCTTTCTTTTTTGGACAGCTCGTAATACGAATAGAATCCAAGCCAGGCCGCGTCGGCCGCCTTGGCACGTGCGCCGGTTTTCAACGCCGCCGCCGCGTCACGCAGATGCTTGCCTGCTTTTTCGAACTGCTTGCTGTTGAAATAACACCATCCCAATTCGTAGCGGCATTGGCCGGAGGAAAGCAAATCGGTTTGTGCTTCGGGTTCGGCCAGCGCGGCTTCCAACGTCTCGGCGGCCGCCTTGTAGTCGTCGGCTTTTTTCGTGAAGTCGGCCTTGGCAACTTGCTGTTGGCCGTTGAGCCACGTCAAATAAAACCCGCCCGTATCGGTGGGAACTTTGAGATTTTGCTTGGACATCAAATGCCGAACCGCACCGATCTGACCGAGCCGCGCCAAGCCTTGCACGCCCAGTTTGCCTAACTGAGCGTGGTCGGCGGTCGAAGCACCGATCACCGCGAATCCCGTGCGGATCATCGCCACGCAAAAGGCGATTTTGCCCTGCGTCGCCCCGCCGGCGAATTTCTTCACCTGGTCTTCGGCAAATCGCACCGCGTCGTCGATCAGGCCCATGTTGAGCATACCCCGCAAGAACCAAAACGGCGCGTGATCGCGCAGCGACGGCGGTGCACTGACGTGATCCAGAAAGTCAAAACACTTCCGACTCTTCTTCAAATCGCCCAAGGCAGCTTCCGTCAGACCTAGCCCAACGAGCGCCGTGGCGCGATTGATGTTTTCCAGTCCCAACCATTCGATTTCGAGTTCCTCATAAGACTCGTCATCGGAGATTCCGAGGATCTTACGAAAGCCGTCGCGAGCAGCGCGGAATTCAGGTTGGGCCTGGTCTGCATCTCTCTTGGTCAAACCAAAATAGTAGTTTGACCATCCGGCGAAATACGCCGCGCGATTGGCGAATCCACCGATTCGCCGCGCCTCTTTTTCCTTGACCACCAAGGCACGCTCGTCCTCGATTTTGTCCATCTCCTCCTGGATCTTTTTCAGGTCGACCGACAACTGACGATCGTATTTCGCCAGTTCGGGAGCGATGCGGATGAAAGTTCGCTTGGCTTCTTCGAAGGCGGCCGTTTCCGAGGGATCGTCGAGCCATTTGTTGAAGAGTTTTTCGGCGCGGCCATAGTCGGCCTGCAACAGCATCACGTTGAGGCCCGGAGTATTCGCCTCAGGAACTTTGCTCAGCAACCTTTCGACCTGCGCGCGAATTTCCTCGCTGCGCTGGGCGTCGTCCGCCGAATTCATCAATCGTTCGGCGTACAAATCGGCAAGGTGTTTGGCCAGCTTGATCCGCGAACCTTGGCCACTCGTCGCGTCCAGAGACTGCTCGAGATGCAGGATTTGCAAGTCGATGAGCCCCAATCGCGACAGGAAATTCTCGACCGCTTCCGCATCGCTGGGTGGGCGCTGGGCACGCGCGTTCGCGCCTATGACGAGCAGCAGTGCGACGACGCAAGTGGTAATCGTTTTAATTGGACGTATTCGGGACATAGGACACGGCAGTAAAACCGGCTTTCTTACAAGCTTCGATTCCGGCGGCGGTCATTTGAAAGGGAACTTCGTCGTTCACTTTGACAAATGCACCGTCCGCTTTGTTGGGAAACTGCGAAAGCAGCTCCCGCAATTGTTCACTGGTCGTCAACTCTTGAGCACCGACTCGATAAACAAACGAGCCGCCGCTTTGGGCAACTTCGACGATCGCAGGTTCCAGGTCCGAGGCCGAGGCAGCGGATCTGTCCTGGTATTTGATCGCCGGATTCAATTCACGTTCTGTCTGAACAAAACTGGCCGTCACCATGAAGAAAATCAGCAGCAAGAAAACGACGTCGATCATGCTCGTCATTTGCAATTCGAGCTTGGCTTCGCGATTCAACTTGCGGCTGCTTAGTTTCATGGCTGTAAGACGGATTGCCAATCCGTCCATTTCATTTCGAGGACGGATTGGCAATCCGTCCTACAAATCCATTTACTGTCCAGTTTGTACGTTAATAGTGATTTTCTTCATTTCCAAATCGCGTGACAACAGGTTGACCACTCGGTTGACTGTTTCGCTGGAACCACTTCGATCGGCCCGGATGACAACCGGAACTTTCATGACATCTTGACCCGCGGCCACGATCTCGTCAGCAACAATGCTGCCAACTTGGGTAAGTGTTCGCGGGCGGCCGGCGATTTCGATCGAGCCGTCGGCGTCGATGTTGATGATCACTTTGCTGGGTTGCTGGTCGCTGGTGCCTTCCAGGTTGTTGGGCAAGTCAAGCTGCTTCTTGTTCGTTTTGGACACTTGCGTAACCACCATGAAAAAGATGATCAACAAGAACACGATGTCGATCATCGGTGTCATGTTCATCGATGGCTGTGTCGATCGTTTGTGTTTGGAGAGTTGCATGTTCTGTCGGGGCAAACTTCCGAAGTCTTCTTAGACTTCGGAAGTTTTCATTCGTGACCTACCGCTTACGCCCAAGTGGCATTAGGCAACGTTCGATTCGCCGCCCGGCCTCGGCGACAAGCGAGTCGATTTTGTTGCGGAAAAAACTGTAAGCAATCATCGACGGCATGGCGACGACCAATCCCAACAACGTCGTAATCAACGCGGTTCCAATACCACCGGCCAGTTGATCCGGTTTCGCCGTTCCGCCGCTGGTCGCGATCGTGTTGAAGGCGATGATCATACCGAGCACGGTTCCGGTCAGACCCAACATCGGTGCAATCGCTCCGATCACGCCGAGCACTTCGGTCTTGCGGTACAACTGGCCCGTTTGATTTTCGCCTTCTTCTTCGACCGCCGTTTTGTATTCCGCGAATCCGAATTCGCTGCCCGTGTACCTTTCCAGACCGGCCAGAACCACTTCGGATGCCACACAGTAATTTTCTGGCTGATGACAGAACTCGACCGCTTCGTTGATTTCCCCACGCGCGATCTTTTGTTCCAACTCGCCGATGACATATTCTGGCATGATCTTGCCTTTGCGGATCGTCATCGAGTGTTCAATGATAAAAAACACGGTGACCATCGATAGCAAGAGGAACAGAATCAGCCAAAACAGCCCCGCATCCATGAGTCGCGCGAATACCGATGTTCGACCGCCTTGGCTGGAACTGCTGTCCGACCCGGTCGTCGGCGCCGGAGCGGGTGAGCTGTCCAAGTCGCCGTCATCCAACGCGTCGTCGGTCAGCGTGTCGTCTTGTGCAAATAATTGCGTCGCGATTCCTGATTGCTGCAGGACAAACGAAAACACCAAAACGACCATCACCAATACGAGGACGCGTGCCAGCGTGGCTTGTGTGAAATCGCGGTTTTCTTGTCCAACTCGATTTATCATTTCGTTACCTCGACGATCATTTGTTCGTTTCCGATTTCACTTTGTGCGCGTGAACGGTGTGTGCGTATCGAAGCATCAATTCCTTGCGCAGCGCAATGCTGCCCTTGATGTCGTTGAGTTTGTCCAGTGCATGCATGGATTGATACAACGCGGCCCCCGCCAATTCGGGATAGCGAGTTCCATAAACCGCCGGCAGATGCAAGAGTTCCAGCACGCCGCTTTGTTTGGTCTGCTTGTCGTCACTGGAAAGCTTTGCCATGCCGATCCAGTATTTCGCGGCTGGCCTGGTTTGCGACAGAAGTTGATCCATCGACTTTTCTAATGTGTCAACTGCCGCGCCAGGTGATCCCGCGGTGACTTCAAGTTGCGCTTTCGCGATGTCCCGCCATTGAGCGACGAGCGGCTTGTTTCCGCTGATCGGTTTCATGGCGTTTTCGGCGGTCGCTTTGTCACCGGCCGCGGATGCCAGCGTCGCGTAATAGATGAAGACGCCTTCGGGGTAAGGCTTCTTCATCGATCGCACGGCTTGGACGACGCCGGGCAACGCCGTCTTCGCCGCCGCCGAGTCGAACCAGACGGGCGGCAGGGTCGTTGAGAGCGCCGTGGACGGATCAAATCTCAAACGACGGTCGCCAGGCAAATCAGGATCGACGGTGCGTTTGGCACGCAAGTATTCATATGCCCGGAGATACGGTTCCACCGCTTGCTCGCGTTGTCCGGCAGCCAGTCGGCCCCACATCAGCGATTGAAAAACCATATAAGCCGTCGAACTTTGTCGCGCGAGATACTTCGGATAGATGGCTTCCGCGTGCTCGAGCAACCCTTCGTAGTCGCCGGTCTTAAGTCGCTGCCGAATGCGATAAAGCGGCGTGCCAAGATCTGCCAGCAACTTGTCAAAGGCTTGTTGCTGTGCTTCGGCGACCGTGCCTTTTTCGATCTCGTCCCAGTGGACAATCATGCCGTTATCCAGTTTCACTCCGTCTTCGTCAAACGACTCGACCGTTCGATCCGTAATCATCTTCAAACTTCGCAGCACAATGCGATCGGCAAAAGCCGAATGACTTGCCAACAGCAAGAAGATGACGGTCGAAAAGAGCAGGATTTGAATTCGTGGTGATGTCATATTTCACCTAAACATCGACTTGATTCGGCCATAATTCCCACTGTTTTTACACGTTTCGTCCAATCCCCGGCCGACTTCGGTTAGTAGTCAAAACCGGTTAGCGTAACATCAACGTGGTGGGCTGGCATCCGATGCGAGTGTTCGCATCACAAGTGTCCACGGCGGAACAACTTAAGTGAGCAGCGGACCAACAACAGTCCGATCGAAAGGAATTATGGGATGGAAAAGGAGTCGGTTCTAGTGGTAGCACCGTGCAGATGCGATGAAGCGCGACCACTTACGGACAAATGGTGAAAAGATGCCTCTCTGAGTTTTTCCCCTGAATGTTCATCCTAACCCCCTGACGTAGGGATGTCAAACATTTTGAGCCGGGTTCACCACTCGTGTCGTGCAAGTTTGCTGCCGAATTCGAGCGACTCTTGAACTTCTTCCTCGTCAATCGACGTTGCGAGTCGAAATCCCTCGCCGCTGAGCGAGAATTCATCCAACAGGTGGTGGATCACCAGACCGTGGGCACACAGTTCTCGAAACGCGTCCAGAAACTCGATCGTGCGGTGCGGCTGGCTGCGGTCGCGAAAGACGATCCCTTCGTCGAGTTGCGTTTCGACACACACAGCTAGAAAGCGATCAACGGAATCAAAAGCACTGCTGGACGATTTAATTTCGATCACGCCACGGTCGCTGGCGGCGAAGAGAATGGCACGAGCTTCGATGGAGAGCCCCTCCGGTTCACAGACATCCGCCGCGATACAGTTGGCACACAGCCGGGCGAACCCCATGATGGTCGGCGCGCCTCTTTCGAGTTCTTCCCAAATGCCGCTATCGGAATCGCTATTGGAAATGAATCGCTTCGGAAACATCGTGCGTTCCTCGTGGCTTGACTCTCCGAGTTGAGCTACGCATGTTTAAGGATCCTCTTGAAACTCGCGCCACGATTCATAATGGCCGTAGACCTGAGCAACGCACTCGAATCCCTCCGCGCGACAATCCTTGGCGCTGAGAAACACTTTAAAGTGGTTAGGATCGCTCGGCGAACGCCCAACACAAGGATCGGCCACCGTTGCATCCAGAGACATGTCCGCAACCGTTCCGATTTCATCCAAGCGAACGTCTTCGCGAACATCGCCATGAAACCCGTCGTCGCGCGGATCTTTGTCAGTAAAAACGTAGAATTGAGTGGTTGGGTCGACAACAAGAAACATCGCATGGTCCTGTTTGATCGCGGTGCGAAAATGAACACCACTAATTTTAACAGGCATTGATGAAGCCCATCTACTGCTTCATTTCATGATAGAGCGGAAGTTTTCGGTACTGAACTTCCAGCGATAGCAGATTGAGCGTCGTCACGTACAGCCGTCCGCCGAATTTTCCCCATTTGTCGGGAATTCTTCCGCCTGGATCCCAACTGCCGGCTTTCACGCCTTGTTGGGCCTGGGTGTTCACCAACAGCGGATGTAGCCGGTCTTGCCAGGTCTTCCAGCGCTTTTCGTCGGTGTTGATCATCACCATCGTGGCGTAATACCAATAGTACGTATCGCGTTTGTTCAGATGCTTCTTCACATCGGCTTCAGTGCCGTAAGTGGGCAGATTCTTCAGCAAATAGTCGGCACCTTTGATCAGCAAGGGATTGTCCGCGCGCCAGCCTGAGTACAACCGCATCAACAGTCCCACGGAGGTCATCGATGGGCTCGCCTTGAGACCCGCGGCTTGTTTTCGATCTCGTGGATTCGCATCGGGATTATAGCGGTACAAATGCGGTGCGTTTCGGACCTGGGCTTGCGTCAAGAACTTGCCAACGCCCGCATACGTTTCCGGTTCGACTTCCAAACCCGACAGATCGGCACTGTACAGCGCCATCATCATCCAACCAGAGACCGACGTATCGGCATTGATTCCCGGTCGATACCGCCAGCCACCGCGCTGCTTGTCCTGCGACGCGATGATGAAGTCGATCGCCTTCTGCGCGGGCTCTTTCAACTCCGGATCGCCGGTCATGCCGTACGCTTCGCACAGTGCCAGGGCGGCGATACTGTGGCTGTACAAGCGAACGCTCTTGCTGGAGAGTTCATCGAACTCGACGTACAAGTCGCCGTTTTCTTTTTGATGTGCGACGAGCCACTGGATTCCACGTTTGACGGACTGGGCATACTTCCATTCTTTGTGCGTGTAACCCGCTCCCTGGAAAGCGAGCAGCGTCAAGCCTGTCGCCGCGGTGTCGCTATTCAATTGCGCTCGTTCACTTTCCATGCCTCGCCAACGCTGGGAGAAATTGTTCAAACTCCAACTTCCGTCGGGCAATTGGTTCTTGTGCAAGAATCCAAGGCCCATTTCGATCGCACGTTCGGTTTCGGGTGAAGCTCGATTTGCGCCCCCTGGGCCCTCACCGGTCGGACGACGGCGGTTTTCGAACGCTTCGGCGGTGACGATTGCCTTGTTGTTCGTGCTAACCCGCCCGCCGGGATCGGTGCGAACAAAACGGCTGTTCGCGGCGATTTGCACCGCCGTACTTTCCGTGCTGGCGCGGCGAGTGTTGATGCCGGCATCGTCTGAATAATCGCCTCCCAATCCACCCGGTCCCTCGGTCGCTTGGACGTTGACCACCAATCCGCCCGTCCGCTGACGCGACACTTCACCAACATCCGTGCCGCCCAGCATGGCGTTGGAATCGGACGTAGAGGCGGTCGTGCCGGCTTGAATGTCATTCACCGTGGCACTGGTCGTTGTTCCAGCCGGGAGGTTGACCGTCGAAGATCGTGCCAGTGGCGCACCCGCGTTGGAATCGTTCATCGCGACTGAACCACTGTTGGCAATCCTGGCCGAGGCTTGTCGCAAACCGGCAGCCGTACCTTGTGCCGTCGAGTTCGCGGCGATGGCGGCGGTGGGTCCGCCGAGCGCACCTGCGGGACCGGAGATTGCCGGCGCGGCAGCTCCACCCGCCAGTTGAGTGATCTCAACACCTTGGGCATCTGCGGGAGGCGCGCCTGGTGAACCGGACGACCGAGGCATTCCCGCTTCGGAAACGGTTGCCGCTTGCGTGTTGGCCGCGATCTGGGCACTTGCCACGCTGCGACTGGGAGCGGACGTTCCACCGCCAATTGCAGCCTCGCCAGGTGCCGCTTCGACAGCTTCGGCGCGGCCGATTTCAGCTTGAGCGATTTGCTCACCGCCGCCCGAATCGGAAACTTCGCCCGCTTCGACCGCGGCCGACGCTCCGCCACTAGCCGGCGCACCGGCTCCCGTGTCCGCCCGAGCCACATCCGTCGAACTTGCGACCGACGATGGAGTCGATGGTCCTTCACCGCCAGGCGTGCCTGTGGGCGAGGCCGGCGCGTCGCCGATCGTCGGAGCAGACAGTGCCAATTGAGGGCTGCCTGCGGCGTTAGCTCGTGCAAGTTGTTCTTCTTCATCCTCTTCGTCGTCGTCTTCATCACCGCCGCCGGCCGCAGTTTCACCAGGGACCGCTTCGGCGGCTTCGGTTCGTGCCAGCGTGGTTTCGGACTGGGTTTCACCCGTGCTCACATCGGCGGACGGTCCCTGTTCGACCGTTGTGGACGGACCGCCCGTGACCGGCGTGTCACCGCCAGATTCGGCGGGCGCGACCGCGACCGCTTCAGCATTAGGCGCAACACTTGGTTGACCCCCACCAGTCCCATCTGGCGCGACAAGATCTTCAGCCTCGGTCACCGCTGCCAACGCCAGTTGTGGCGAACCGCCGGTTTCGCTGCGCGACGGTTGATTCGCTTGCGTATCGAAATTCAACGCTTCTTGGCCTCCACCCGAAGCACGTCCCGTGGCGCTGTCCGATACAACTTTCGTGGGACCGAGGTCAACTTCGACCGATCCTCGTGCGGCGGTCACCGGACCATTGTCCGCGTTGGACTGGGCCGAGACTTGTGCGGCACTGGCGGTGGCATTCGAGTCTGTGGCTTGTTCGGCACCGGGGCGGTTAGCATTGGGCAAATCGGTCGCTTCCATCGTGGCGCTAGGCGTCGGCAGATCGGCGCGACTGCGACTCAACTGTGCGATTTCGCTGGGTGCGAACGCATCGCCAGTCGGAGTGTTTTGCATGGCTTCGGCCCGCGCGGCGGAGTTCGAGGCCGTGTTCGCCGGGCTATCGGCGGCCGGTTGGGCTCGATCGACGTTGGCCGTCGTGCCGATTCCCGCCGTTCCGGATTCGCTTCGATTGATCGCGGTGGCGGCGGGAGAAAGCGCCGGGTTGCCAGCCCCGCGAGTTGCGACTGTTTCCGCGGGAGATTCAATCGCGGTAGGCGAAGCCGCGGTGATCGAGGCAGTCGATGAACGCGACGGCGAATCGGTCGGCGTGGTCTGCGAATTGATGCTCGGCGCATCGCTGGTTTGCGACTGGGCGCGACTCGCTCCCGCGACCTGAGTCGATGGGCTGGCGGTCTCCGTCGGCTGTGAGTGTTGGCTGCGCGTGGCGGCCGCCGTGTTGCTTGATTCTTGACGGGCGACGGTCGAAGCGGTCGGTCGCGGACTTGGATTGGACGATTGCGTGGGTGCCTGGCTGGAATCCACGTTGACAACGGCCGAAGTCGATGCGCTGGGAGTGGCCGAGGTGTCGGTTCGAGTTCGACTGACCGAGGTGTTTGATTGAGCGACGGTTTGGGCGGTTGCGCCGGTTGGTCGACGAGTTGCTTGCGTGGCGGACGTGGCCGAAACGTCGGTTGCCGTGGAGGGCGAAGCGTTTGGCGTCGCTCGTGCGGCGCTCGCATTCGAGGTGCTCTGTTGAGCCACCGCCGTGCTGGCAGTCGCAGCGTTGGACGCGATCGCGTCGCTCGCCGGGCTGTTGGGAGCGACCGCGGCACTGGCCGCGGTGGTCGCCGTGGTCGCAGTCGGCGACGTGTGCTGAGTGCGTGACGGCGCGGAGCTACTCGGAGTCGATTGGGCGACCGACTGGCTGCTGACGTTGCGTTGCGGCGTGTTGGTGGGCGTTGGCGACGGGTTGCTGGTCGGTTCGGCGTTGGTTTGGGTTTGCGTGATTGTGGGCGTCGATTGGTTCCGCTGCGTCGGACTGGTTTGCGTGTTGTTCGGCGTTGGCTGTCTGGGTGCCGCGGTTGGCGCCGTGGTCGGATTGGGGACGTTTTCGACCAACGTGTTGACGGTGGGTCGCGGTGTTTCACGGGGACGGCTGTTTTCGACCGGAGACGGAGTGGTGGCATCGGTCGGCCGTTCTTCGGCGCGTTCGCGACGCTCGGTGTTGTTCGTCGGGGCAGTCGTGGCAACCGTGGCTTCGACATCCGGTCGCTCAAGCGTTTGACTGGTCGATTGTCTGGACGCCGCGATGTTCTGAGGTTGGACGGCCTGTTCCACTTCGCGCGGGACCGAGGGCGCATCGGGGGTTTCGACCGTGGTGCGCGGCGTGTTCAGCGTGGGTTGATTGACTTCACGCGGCAACGTTGGCGCGTTGGTGGTCTCGGTGGTCGCGGACTCTTGTGGTTGCGTGCGAGCTAATTCTGTCGTGCGGTTTTCCTGGACTGCCGAAGGTACGTCGGTCGTTTCACGCCGCTGAACTTGTTGCTCGGTATTTTGCCGCTCGACCTCGGTTTGGTTTGGTTCGACCTGCGCACTGGGTTGCTCTTGAGCGGTCTCGGGGACTTCGGCGACCGTGCCGGTGCGTGCTTGGGCCTCGGTCGTCTGGCGGCTCAGTCGCGACATCGACTCACTTTGACGTGGCACGGTCTCGGTCGTTTCTTGTCGCTCGACGATTTGCGGACGCGGGGTCTCTTCCGGATCGGGTACAGGCGTCGGTTGCGGGCGTTCCGGTTCAGGTTCTTCGATTTCCTCGCGCTCCGGTTCCAACTCTTCGGGCTCCGGATCTGGTATGTCGGTCTCCACGATCTCTTCAAGCTCGGTTTGGATCTCGTTCTGCTCTTGTTGCGTGTAATCCGGGGCGACGATGGGCTCGCGGTCGCGAACTAGATCGGTTAACTCGTCTTGCGGTTTGACGAGCTTGGCAAAGATGAGCGATTCGACGGTCCAGACGAATGCAATTAGGTGGGCGATGATACTGATGACCAAAGCCAGTTGCATCGAACGGCGCCAGAATTTGCTGTTGATTTTGCTCAGCAGAACGATCATTGCCGTAATGACGATCGGCAACAGAATCAACGAAGGCCAAAACATCCACGGCTGGTTGTCGAGATAGACGAAGATGACGCTGAGCAGGAAACCGCCCAGAACGACCAATGCAACAACGACCGGCCAGAATTGGTCGTCAAAGCCACTGCTGCCGGGCGTGTCCGTTTTGCGGACGACACGTCTCACTTTGGCCATTTTCTCACTCCCTATCTGGGTCGGATTGGCTCATTCGACCCTCAAGGACGGATTCGGCAATCCGTCCTACCTAATTTGACTCGCCTTCAATAGTAATTGTGTAAAACGCCTGCACTTCGTTACATATATTCATGACGGAAACCGGATGTTGGAACTCGACCCGTTTATCTGCGCGGATAACGACGGATTGGCCGACAGGATTGTCGACAATCGCTCGTTGCAGGATCGCTTGCAGTTCCGGGATGTCGACGGCACGTTGATCGACGTAAATCTGTCCATTGTGGTCGATATTGACGAAAATCTCATGCGGTTCGACCGTCAACGGCATGGCTTCGCTGGCGGTGGGCAGTTGCACGTCCATTTCGCGGTCTTCTTCGGCAAACCGGGTGGCGACCAGAAAAAAGATCAACAACAGGAACACCACGTCGATCAGCGGCGTGATGTTGAGTGCGGCAAGGGCACCGCCTTTTTTGATGTTGACGGCCATTGTTGGTTCCTTGAACTGGCAAAGACTTCCGAAGTTTTCGGAACTTCGGAAGTCTGGATGTCAAAACCTATTTCGTCGTTGCCGCGGCGGGTTGCTTTGGCGGCGGTGGTGTACTTTCAACCGGTGGTTCTCCGCCTTCGCCGCCCGGACGGTTGAAGCGGACGCGACCTTCATAGCGTTCGATTTGTGGCAACAGGTTGAACAACAACTCGTCGACTTCGTGGAACAGAGTGGTGATTCGCCCTTCAAAATAGTGGGCCATGATGGCCGACGGGATGGCGATAAACAACCCGCACAACGTGGTTACCAGCGCGGTGTAAATCCCCGTGGCCAACGCTTCCGCTTTGTTCTGGCCAGGGCCAAGTTGAGCGGTGTCGTAGAACGCCATGATCATGCCCCAGACCGTGCCCAGCAGTCCCCACAGCGGCGCGACGGCGGCGGCCAACGTCAGCCAGCGGACATTGCCGTACAGGCGGTTGGCCTCGCGCTCACTGGCTTCGGACACGGCATGTTCAACTTCGGAATGCGGACGACCGACCTTCAACAGCATCGCGCGAATCACCGTTGCGGCGGAAGACGGATACTGTTGACATAGCCGATACGCTTGGCGCGGATCAAAGCCACCTTGCTGGCCGCCCAGCCGGCCCAGCGAAGTGATCAAACCGTCGGGAACAATTTTTCCACGCCGTAGCGCGATGAAACGTTCGATCGACAACGTCACAACTCCGACGGAGGCCAACCAGATCGGAACCATGAAGAACCAGCCGGCTTCGCTGAGCAATTCGATCAGTTGCAATCCGCCGGTCGTTGTCGGCGATGAAGGTGTCGGTGCTGGTGGAGGCGCGTCGTTGGCCGCGGTGTCAGTGTCATCGCCGGCGTCGACATCATCGACGCCGTCATCCGCCGTTGGCCCAGCACCATCCTCTTGGGCCATGGCCGTAGACGGAACCAAGTGGCCGGACATCCAAAGGGCGAGTCCGGCGGTAATGGCCATGTATCCAAAAAACTTGAGTCTTGGTGTTTCGAAGGTGAGCATCGTGATTATCGTTCCGTTTTAAGTGGAAAGCAGCGACCCGGACGCTCCAAGCATCCGAGTTGCTCTGTCAATCGTTACTTGATACTTGCGAGTTTCGATAGCCGGTCCTTGGCAGATGCTTGAAGCTGGGCAGGGCTGCCAGGATACTTCGAAACCACGTCACCATAGTATTTTTTGGCGTCGGCAATGAACTGCGTTCGCTGCGGTCCCGTGGCGTCCATGATTCGCACATCAAAACACCGACCGGCCTCGAAACAGGCGTAACCCTGCCACTTCTTCACCTCTTCGTCCTTCTCGTTCATTAGCAGAACCAACTTGTATTGTTTGATTGCTTGATCGAATTCTTTCCGCTTGAAGTGGATTTCACCGATCATGTAATACGCGCGAGCGCTCAGGCCATCCGGTCCATTCGTCGCCTTTTCATACGACGCCAAGGCTTCGGCTTCTTTCTTGAGCCCTTCGTGGCAGCGGCCGATCTCGAAGTGGGCCTGATGGATGTACATGGATTCGGCATAGTTTGTCGGAATCGGCGAAAGATACTTCAGTGCGTCGTCCCACTTTTTGGCCTCGACGGCACATTGCCCGCCATGCAAATGCACTAGCATTTTGGTGTTGTCGGGAAGTTTGGCAAAGTTGTCTTTGTCGGACAATAGCTTGGTGTAGAGGGGCAAAGCCTCCTGTCGCTTTTTCAATTTGAAAAACGCCTCGCCTTGCATGAACAACCCACTGTGGAAAAGACTGCCCGCGGGATAGTCTTTCGTTTGCTCACTGAATTCTTTCAGTGCCTCGTCAAACTTTTCGAGTTGATAGTTGGACCAGCCCAGCTTGTAGGTAATTGCCTCCTTCAAGCTGCCGGATTCCGCTCCACCCTTTGCTTTCGCATAGGCTGCCTTCGATTCCTCAAATTTACTTTGTGTGTAGAGGTCTTCGCCGTCGCGGAAATGAGCGTCGGCCGCGAACGAGCTATCCGGATAATCCTTGATAATCCGGCGAAACGTCTTCAACGCTTCTTCGGCCTCGCCGTCCAGTTTGTAAGCCCAAGCCAGTTCGTAGGCGACTTCGTCTGCCTTCTCGTATTTGGGATCTAACTTGGTCACCTCTTGGAACGACTCGGTCGCCGCCTTGAATTCATCAAGCTTGACCAACGCGCGGCCTTTCTCGAAGTGAGCGCTACAAGCGTCTTTCTTGTCCGGATTCGTCGCCAGGAACTCCGTCAAATCCTTGACCGCATCTTCGTAGTCTCCGTTCAGTCGCCGGCAAGCCCCGCGAGCGTATCGAGCATCCGACACGAGGTCATGTTCAGGATAGCCGTCGAGGAACGTCGTGAACGAAGCGATCGCCCCATCATACTTCTTGTCCTCTGTCTGCGCCCAACCTTTCCAGAAATGGGCATAGGAAGTGAAAGCCGAGTCGGGCCAGGATTCAATCACTTTGGAATAAGCCCCATTGGCCGCTTCGTAGTCGGACTTCGCGTAACTGAACTCACCCAGCCGATAGTATGCCTCGTCCAGACGTCGGCTGTCGGGAAAGCCGCTGATCGCTTCTTTGACCTTGACAATCGCGTCATCGGTTTTGTCCGACTTGTGCAGAGTTCTGGCCCAATAGATGGCCGTCAAATCGGCGTTCGTCCATTTCGCATCCGCGGCCAACGACGCTTCGAATTCCGCCGCCGCCTCGGCATGCTTGGCCAACTCGAATTGACTCAGACCGAGAAAGTAATGACCTTCGGCAGCAATCGCCGGACTCTTGATGGCCTTGACCATTGGCGACAACGTGGCAATCACTTCGTCATACTTCTCTTGATTCAACAACGACTGTCCGAGCAAAATATGCCAGAGTTCGAAATGCTCGTGCGTCTTATAGTTCGCAATCAATGCCTTGAACTCCATCTCGGCCTCGGCCGGTTTCTTCGTCAACAGCTTGCACTTGGCCGCAATGTAATTGACGTCCGGAAGGAAATAGTGGTCCGCGAAGCTTGTGCGAAACGTCTCGACAGAAGCTAACGCCTGCTCGGTTTTTTCTAACTGCATCGCGGCAAACGCAGCGTAATAGAGCGCTTCAGGGGCTTTGGCATGGTCCGCGTGATCCTTAGCAATCGCTTCGTATAACAGCAACGCTTCGATGGTACGATCGGCAATGGCGTACAGCGCGTCGGCCTTGTCCATCTTGAGATCCACAAGGAATCTGCTCTCGGCGGCTCGCGGCAGGATGCCGCCGGCTTGCTCCACCACCTTGTCGAAGTCGCCATTCTTGATGTGAACGCGGCACAACCAATGGGTCGCTTCGGGAGCATTGGCCGCATCGTTATCGATCACCGCCTGGCACCACTTGAGCGTGTCGGCGTCTTGGTTCGCATTGTAAAAGTTGCGGGCCGCGTTCAATCGCGCCTCGCCAGTATGCGGGGACGTTGAATATGTCTCCGCCAGTTGAGCGTACGCCTTGGCTGCGTTAGCGAAATCTTTCAACGCGTTATGGCATTCCCCAAGTTTTAGCAGTGCGTAAGGTCTCTTGTTAAAACTCTCGACCTTGGCAACTTCTTCGAGTCGCGCCAACGCATCCTTAAACAATCCGCTGGCCTGATCCGCATTTCCATCTTTCGCCGCCGCGCGTCCGGCGAGCAAAACCATCTCGCCCTTTCGCATTTTGACTTCATGGATCAGCGGATTGTCTGCAAAGTCCTTGATGAAAACGTCGAAAGTTTTGCTCGCATCGTCAAACTTCTTCAACTCTTGATACGTCACGCCCAATAGATAGGCGGCATCGTCTCGAAACGAGGAACTCTTCAGCTTGACATCGTTCACCAGCTTGGCGTACGACTCGACCGCCTGAGCCTTGTCGCCTTTCCAATACAGCGATTCGGCTTGAAAGTACAGCGCCTGATCCGTATGCGCTCCAGCGGGGAAGTTCTTCAGCAACTCTCCGAACGTGTCTGCCGCTTTCCCATATGATTCGGCCGCCGTGTCCGCGTTTTTCTTCGCCAACTCAAAATGGCACGAACCAAGATTCAATAGTGCATCCTGTAACATCACCGGCGCGACCGTCTTCGACCAGGTGGTTGTCACCGTTTGGAAATGCGCGGCGGCCTTTTCGTAGGCTTTGAGCTGCAAGTGGCAGATGCCGGCGTAATGCTCGGCACGGGGGGTCTCTGTCGTCTTGGGATGCTTCTTCAAAAAGTCTTCCCAAAGCTCGGCACCGAATTGGAAATTATTGGCGTTTTGTGCCTTGGCCGCGGCTTTAAAAATCCGCACCGCCGCGGCCGATGGGGGATCCAACTTGGGTGCCGCGTTGCCTTGAGCAAAAACGCTGTCCGGACAAGCGACCAAGCTGAAAATCGAAAAAGCAACCATCCAAACACGGGCTGTTCTTGTGATATCAATCATTCCTAATTCCTCTTACCAAATATCAAGCAAGTGGTTTGTTTTGAAGTTGACTCAACAGGGCAAAACGAAATGCCATAACGCGAGCAACCGCGTTTCGGCCCAACCTCACATATTATGCCGAAAGGCTGCCATTGTTTGGATAGCCATCTCCGACAATTCGATCGTCGACGTGACGCAACAGATGAGAAAAACGTGGTTTGCATGAAGGGAGTTGTGCCGCAACCAGGATAACGTGCTTGTCAGCTCGATTCCAGACCTCGACAGGCTGAAAACGTACCATGGGACGCGGTCGATCCGAAGACCAACATGGCACGATAAGTCGTTACGAGATCAAAGGTTACTAGATTCAATTCTCCGTGCGTTAGCCCCCGATTCGGGGTCACACACATCCGCGTCACCGGCCCGTGGAACGTCTTTGGCTGTGTGTTAGGGCATAGCTTACTTGGCCATTTACCGACAGATCGTTACATCTCACACGAAATCGAGCCAGATTCCGCGGCAACCGCATTGTAAATGGTGAAGCGCAGACGGATCAACAAATTGGCGCAAGATAAAAACCCGTACGTGAGCAAAGAAGCCTCTTCCCTGTTCACACAACGGGCTTTTTGGTCGATTTCATGGACATACTATCACGGTTTCGGCCCGTGCCGCGCAACGCATTTGTAACTGGGTTACTCAGCTTCGCTTGCCACACGATGCGGTGGCGATAGCAACTCCGTCGTCCCCGAAGTCATCACAGAGGTGCCGTCCGAAGAAAGTAGATGGACGTAGACAAGATAGTCCATCTCTTCAGAAAGAAAAGTCGTACGGCCGTTGCAGAACACCGCGTTGATTCCGCCTGGATGATAGCTCGATGGTCGCGCGAATCGCGTCGTTCCGTCACCGTTGCCCGTCTGCCGATTGATCGGCCAGAGGTCGTCGCTTGGGTCGGCGTTGTTGGCGACAACCCAGGTGAAGCCAACGAGTGATTCCGCGACATCGGTCCAGGCGCCTGCGTCGACGTTCTCCGAGAGCATCAACGTGTGCGATGCTCCATCGTGGTTTTGCAGGAATCGCAGGGAGACTGATTTGGCGATTTTGCCTATCTCGGAAAACTGATCTGTAAACACGCCGTTCGCCGGCCAGTCGGCGGGGATCTCTTCGGTCGCGACCGCG
>CAYFJO010000012.1:0-54658 GCA_964343305.1 uncultured Pirellulaceae bacterium
ACAAGCGGCCCGAAGATGGGATCGTCCTCATCGACCAAGAGCGCTGCCGGGGCTATCGCAAGTGTATGGAAGGGTGCCCGTACAAAAAGCCGATGTATCGCCCGACGACCCGAGTCGCCGAAAAGTGCATCGGTTGCTATCCACGCGTCGAGGGGAAAGACCCCGAGACCGAAGGACAGCCGATGGAAACCCGCTGCATGGCTGCCTGCATCGGCCAGATTCGTTTGCAAGGGCTGGTCAAGATCGACGAGGACGGCTCGTGGGCCGAAGATCGGCAAAACCCGCTTTACTACCTCATCAAGGTGGCCAAGGTGGCCCTGCCCCTCTATCCGCAGTTTGGCACCGAGCCCAACGGCTATTACATGCCGCCGCGCTGGGTGCCGCGCCCTTACTTGCGTCAAATGTTTGGCCCTGGTGTTGACCAGGCTATCGACCGTTACGTGCTGCCTGATCGGGAACTGCTGGCTGTCCTGCAACTGTTCCGACGGTCCAATCGAATCGTCTTCAAGTACGAGATTGAGGAAGGCCCCCTAGTCCATGAAACGGAACTCCACGGCAAACCGTTTTCCATGTACGACGATACGATCATCGCCTTTGGCAAGGATGGACAGGAGCTATTCCGGACGAAGGTAGAAGAGCCCGTTCACGTGCGGCCGGGAAAACACCAGAACTCTATCTAAATGAACACCCGACCTCCCGAGCGCAACCCAATGAACTCGCCAGCCCAATCCTCCAACAGTCCTCAGCATGCGAGTCAGCCGGGGACGGAAGAAGAGCAGTCACTAGCCCGCGCGCTGATCTACCGTTTCCTGGCGGCGGGCTATCGCTATCCTGAAGGTGGTGCGACAAACGCCATCCACGAGCAGAGCCAGGCTATTTCGGAGGCCCTGGCTGTCCTGCACGATTCTTCCGATCATCGGCTCGCCGAGCGACTTGGCGAGTTGGTTGGGGCGGCAGGAAAAGATACTCCTGCTGAGTTGGAAAAGGAGTATGTTTCGTTGTTTAGCCACGCGGTACAAGGGCTCTGTCCTCTTTACGAGGCGGAATACGGCGAAAGCGACGAGCGGCTCCAGCAACCTCACGAACTATCTGACCTCGGTGCCTTTTACCGCGCATTCGGTTTGAAGCTGGGCGGTGGCGTCCACGAACGGGTCGATTTCGTCGCGGTGGAGTGCGAGTTTGCGGCATTTCTCTGTGTCAAGCAGGCGTATGCCGAGGAGCATGGCGATACGGCACTTGCGGAACTCACGATGGACGCCCAACAAAAATTTCTGCGCGATCATTTGGGCCGCTGGACGCCGGCGCTGGCCCGCAGGATCATCGACCAATCCGGCGACGACTCGTTCTACAACGCACTCGCTCGCTTCACGCTGGGCTACGTGACGGACGATTGCAAACGGCTGGGCGTTACGCCGGGCAAGGAACATTTGAAGCTGCGGCTTCCTCTGGCAGAAGCAGACGCTTGCCTGAGCTGTCCCATGGCACAAGAAAATGCCGAAGCGGATTCCGAGCTGGATTCTCCCTTAAAGATATTGTAGGCCATGCATATCGAACTGGATCCCCAACTCCTCGAAGGGGTCGTCTTTCAGGAAATACGTCGCCGCGAGCAGCTCGGGGATCAGGCTGTCTTTCGAGATTACCGTGATCGGGTCGACGCGCTCTACGACCTTCCCGAGGATGAAGATCGAGAAATCGCCTTTCGGGATGTGCACGCCGATTTTTTTGGCCGGCTCGGCATGGAACAGACGGTCCGGAATCACCTGGATGAATTCCCCCTGCTGCACCAGAAGCTCGACCGGATCAACTTCTTGAAAGCCCTGACGCGCAAGGACGAGGGCGCAGAGCTTTTCGTTCGTCAGGACGATGGAGTAGACGACGGGCAACACCGCGTGGCCGTGCTCCGCCTGCGAGCGGAGGCTTTTCTTGATACGCAAGGGTTCACGATGTTGATGCGGCGCGAACTCTATCATGTCTCGGACATGGTGGATCCGGCATTCGGCTACGAGCCGGATCTGGGAGATACCGGGGACGACGCTGCGCAGAAGAACTTGGTTCGGGATCGGTATCGTATTCTGTGGTCCCTTTACATCGACAGCCGACTGGTCTGCGACGGTCGGGCGCTGGCCGCTATCCTCCAGCAAGGACGAGGCCTCTTGGAGAAGGCTTTTGGTTGTTTCGGCGACCAGCAGGCGAGTGCGGTTTTCGAAAAGGTATCCAACGCAAAGTCATTAACCCACGCGAATCTTCTGGCGCTGGCAAAGAACTGCGCGCCAACGCTGGCGACTAGCATTGGCTGAACACTTGTCATCGGCATCTGCCATGGCGGACCAATTGTGTGAAGCTGGTCGCAGTCGGAGTGACAGCGGCTGACGTTGGTCGGCTGCTCGCGCGACAACTGCTTAGGCAATGAAAACCGTGCACGATTCTATGAAGCCGTCGGCGGCTTCGGTCGGTGTACGGCTGGTTTTCTAGCTATTTGAGTCACGAACTACCGACTTTCGTCGGCAGTTTGTCAATCAGATGTGGGTAACAGTCAGGCAGAAGGGCCCCTCCTACAGCTCGTTAGCTCCCACTACATCTCGCCAGGTCTCTTCGCAGCCTTCGCGATAGAAGATGTTGTAAGTATCAAACGGAATGATGCGGTTGTCGTTGGGATGGACGAAGTGGACGCACGCTTTCTTGACCGAGCGAACGTCCAAGTCATAACAGTCCATGAACTTCATGATGGTCACGCGGAAGACGTTTTCGTAAGTCAAACCGTCCAGCAGTTGCACTTGAGGGAGACAGCACAACAAGTTTTGTAGATGGACTTGTCCTGACTCAGGTGAATTGGCGGCGCTGAACAATCGGATCATGTGGTCGCGCAGGGCATCTGAACGTTCGAACGATATCGTCGCGCCAGCAGCGCCCGCAAGCTGGTCGAGATCCACGTAGCGGGTCAGTGGATGCACATCTCCATCGACTTTCAGCGCATAGGCCATCGCAACACAATCGGGATGGCAGGGTACGGGAATCACGTCCTCGGAACTGAAGACGTCACTTTGCTCCAGCAGGTTGTCGCGGACCTCGGTCAGCGTCAGGCGGTGCTTGGCTGGTTCGAAGTTGGCAACGCGGCCTGCGATCTGGATTGGTTGGAACGTTACACCTCGCACGCATGGCTGTTCGAGGGCATATTCCACGATCTCACCAAGCTCGCCGTCGTTGAGTCCCTTCTTGACTACCACAACGAGATTTGTCGAGATGCCGAATTCGTTCAGATGATCGATGGCGGCTCGTCGCACATCCCGCAAGTCGACACCGCGTAATTCCTCGAGCGAGCTTGTGTGCAAAGAATCGAACTGCAAATAAACTTCAAAACCCTGTTTGTAAGTCGCCAGGCGTTCAACGAAATCGCGATCCTCGCCAATCTTGACGCCGTTGGTGTTGAGCATCAAGTGTTGGATTGGCCGCTGGCGGGCCGCGTCAAGGATCGCAAAGAATTCCGGATGCATGGCCGGTTCGCCGCCGCTGATTTGGACAATGCTGGGATGGCCTTCATTGGCGACAATCGCATCAAACATCGACTCGATCTGCTCCAGCGATCGATGCGGGCTGCGAGCGGGTGAAGAATCGGCATAACAGATCGGGCAAGTCAGATTGCAACGGTCGGTGACTTCGACGATCGCCAGGCAACTGTGTTGTTCATGATCTGGACAAAGTCCGCAATCGTAGGGGCAACCGTGTTGGATCTTTGTGTTAAACCGCAATGGCATTTCCGACGGCCGCTCGATGGACCGCGCACGTCTGTAATAGTCTGCATCCGTGGCGATGAGAACCTCTTCCGCTCCATGGCGGGAGCAATGCTTGAGCATATAGATGCGACCATCACGCTGAACAACCTTGGCTTCCACCTTCGCCAGGCAGCGCGAGCAGATGCTATTGGTCAATTCCAGAAAAGTATATGGCCGTGTTCGCATGGTCGTGCTCGTTTGCGTTAACGGATTTGCCGCGGCGATTGCAAATAGTAATTCGGGATGCGATCGTCCAAGTGGCGGATGTGGTGAAGACCGATGTTTGCGGTGACCCATTGCAGGATCTTCGGCAGCCGGTATTACGACGTAGCCGAACCGCAACCAAATTCGAAATCCGAATATCGAAATCCGAAACAAATTCGAATTGTGAAAATATAAATGACCAAAACGCCCAGGGACAGCAAACTTGTAATCGTCATTGGGTACTTTGTAAGGCGTGGAGGTGGATCCGTGTGGTAACTGTGTCAAACGTCCCGCAGCTAATTGGTTCTAGAGTAGACAACCTGATCTTCGTCTCCATAATATATGAAAACATTTCAATCCTGAGCAGCAGGTTGAACTAATCGAGACGGCCAAATCACTCGCAAAAGTGCCACAATATTGAGGCGTTGATTCTATGACACGGCTGAACACTACTCTTTGGCTTTGCATCGGGGTAATCTTTGTGGCGGGTTTTCACAGCAGTGCGGCAGCCGCCGAGTGGCGAGCGGCCGATGGTCCGCTGGTGACGCGTTGGGCAAAGAAGGTTTCGCCCGACATCATGCACGCGGAACACCCTCGCCCGCAGATGGTCCGCACCAACTGGAAGACGCCCGACATTTGGCCCCGCCGCGAGTTTGAGCTGAAAGAGGGCCTCTTCATCCGTGTGCTTTATCCGTTCGGGCCGAAAAAGGAACACGTCGTATGCCTACCATGATTGATGAGTTGTTGCGAGGCGGACCTGTCGTCACTGATGGTGCGTGGGGAACGCAATTGCAAGCGCGCGGTCTGCCGAGCGGGGATTGTCCCGACGAGTGGAATCTGTCGCATCCTGATCAAGTCGAAGAGGTGCCGCGAGCGTACGTTGAGGCGGGAAGTCAGATTGTCCTGACCAATACGTTCCGCGCGAACCGTCTGGCGTTGGCGGGATGCGATCTGGCTGAAAAAACGGAAGAGATCAATCGAGCCGGAGGAGAGATTTCGCTACGTGCGGCCGGCGGGCAGGCGCGAGTTTTTGGGTCCATCGGACCAAGCGGCATGATGCTGCTGACAGGCCAGGTTACCGAAGCGGAATTGCAGGACGCCTTTGCACAGCAGGCCGAGGCACTGGCGGCTGCGGGTGTCGACGCGCTGGTGATTGAAACGATGTCGGACCTGGCCGAGGCCAAGCTGGCTTTGGCCGCGGCAATGGCGACGGGGCTTCCTGTCGTCGCTTGCATGGTGTTCGACAGCGGCAAGCAATTGGATCGCACGATGATGGGCAATACGGCTGAGCAGATCGCCCGCGAACTGGCGGCTGGTGGTGCGGCCGTGATCGGCGCGAATTGCGGGCAAGGGATCGATTCCTATGTGGAAGTGTGTCGGCAGTTGCGCGGCGCGACGGATCGCCCCATCTGGATCAAGGCCAATGCCGGCGTCCCCGAAATGGACGGCGACCGGGTTGTTTATCGTACGACGCCGGAAGGGTTCGGCGCACACGGTCCCGCGTTGGTCGAGGCGGGTGCAAGTTTCGTTGGCGGCTGCTGCGGAACCGGGCCGGAGTTCATCGCGGCGCTTAAACGACAAATCAATTCGTAACGCGTGCCCTTTTTCTCAACGTATTTAGACAACAACGAATGAGCGCGCGTCCGTCATTTGCTGATCCTTTAATTCGTTGGGCGTCAGGTAGCCACAAGTTGCCGTGCCAACGCGTCCATCAAATCTGGCTGGACTTCGCCGAGCATCTGATAAGGCTCGATCACCTTGACGGGTGTGCCGGGCTTGTCGAGTTCCAATGCTTGCCGCGGCAGATAGACCGATGCGACGTGCATTCCGCTCGTCGGCGCCCCACCGAGATCGAGCGGTGTGTCATCTGGTTCACCGTGGTTGGCGGCACCAGATTTGCGGCAATACAAGCCACATTGTTGAGGGCTCGATCTCCAAGGACGTAACATGGACAACGATATTCCGTATCTGCTTTTGACGCCCGGTCCGCTGACCACTTCACGAACTGTTCGCCAGGCCATGCAGTGCGACTACTCGACTTGGGACTCGGACTACAACGAACTGGTTGAGCAAATCAGGAGGCGACTTGTCACCTTGGCAACTCAGCAGGACGGGTACACGTCGGTGCTGCTGCCGGGAAGTGGGACGTTTTCTGTCGAAGCGACTCTTGGTTCTGTCATTCCGCCGGACGGATGTGTGTTGATTGTCAACAACGGGGCCTATGGAGCCAGGATGGTGCAGATCGCGAGACGGCTGGAAATCGATCATGTCGAGATTGCCCACACCGAGACGGATTCACCGGATCTGGCTCGTATCGAAGCGGCGCTCAAGGACGACGCTGCGATCACACACATCGCGATGGTTCATTGTGAAACGACGACCGGAATGCTGAACCCTGCGCCGGCGGTCGGCGAGTTAGCCGCCCGCTTCGACAAGCGTTTCATCCTGGATGCCATGTCGTCGTTTGGCGGAATCCCGTTGACGATGGAAGGCTTGCACGTCGATTACCTGATATCGTCCGCGAACAAGTGTATCCAAGGCGTGCCCGGTTTCGGTTTTGTGATCGCTCGACGATCAGCGCTTGAGCAGACCCAAGGGTGGGCACGTTCGTTGAGCCTCGATTTGTACGACCAGTGGCATGAAATGGAAGTGAACCACGGCAAATGGAGATACACCTCGCCGACTCACACCGTGCGTGCCTTTTCCCAAGCTCTCGGTGAGTTGAAGACCGAAGGGGGCGTAGCGCTTCGATACGCCCGCTACTGCGAGAATCACAAGCGTCTCGTTTCCGGGATGGAGCACCTGGGCTTCAAAACTTTGCTGCCGGCGCTGCTGCAATCACCAATCATCACGTCGTTCTATTTTCCCGAGCATCCCAATTTCACATTCTCGGAATTCTACGACAGGCTAAAGTCGCGCCGATTTGTCATCTACCCTGGTAAGGTGACGAACGCCGAGACATTTCGCATTGGCAACATCGGCCATGTCTTTCCTGACGATATCGACGCACTGATTCAGAACATAAGTGAAGTGATAGAAGAGATGAACATTCAAATGCGATAGTTCGTCACACAACTTCGTTGGTCTCTGGCCCAAACCCGTAGCTGCGTTCGCCAGAGCGGAAATCATGATGCCTGTTACCAGAGTCTTGTAACGATCGAGTATGCCTTTTGGCCCCGTCGCAGCAAACAACGCGAATCAAGTGGGTCCGTTGTGGTCGATCCAGGGGAGTTGAAATGAATTTGAACTTGGCCAACCGATAGTCGCGGGGCTTTGGATTAAGGAATTCGGCCGCCTCGCCGTTACCAGCGCCCGTTGGCAGGTGTGCGAAACGGACCAGCGACTGCGCGCGGAGCGTGCTGATTCGCGCGCTTTGTCATCTCGACAGGCAACGCTATCCAGTATTTTCGCCCTGGGACGGGCTCATTGTCCCGTCGAAATGTATCATGATTCGGTCGGGCCAAGCCCAGGTCCAGTAATCGGTTGAGTGATTGCGTTTGCGATTTACTTGGTTCACATCGCGCCGCCAGCCACATTCCAGGGCTTTGAGTACCTCGCTGCGTAGACGCGCGAACGCGGCGCTCGTGTACATCCGGTGGAGTCCAATACGACGTGCCGCAAACCGACGTTCCACCGCTGTGTTTGCTGGTCGCCGCCAGTGAGCACCTTGCGAGCATTCGGCGTTCGACAAATCGCCCTGTAACAATCATCGATCACGTCTTTCAGAAACGGCTCGACGGCTGGACCTGCGTTTCGAACATTGTCCACGGCTGGGTCGTTGCAGCCGTGTAAATTTGCAGTTCCTCTTAGATTTGAAATAGGTCGTCGAGGTTCATTGTCTCAGTTTGGCCGAACATCGAAACAGAAGCGGCAGCATCCTTTGCACGTTTCATGCCTCCCCCGGGCTTGGCACGGATTATGCAGGCTCGCGTGGACCAAAACTCTCACCCCAATCCTGGAGAAATGGTAATGTCTGATCGTCGAGTGCTTTCTTTGTCAATTGGAATCAGTCTGTTGGTGTTGTGTTTGGGATGCGGTCAGTCACCCGACAACGACGTTTCCTCGAATGATCGAACAACCCAGCCGTCGAACGACACGTCAACCACAGACGACTCGTCAAATGACACCGACACCTCAAGCGAGGAGTTGCCTGAAGCCGAAACGGACGATTCATCAGCAGACGCAAACGAGGCAGACTCCGACAAGGCGAACAACGAAGAGCCAGAGTCGGACGACACAACCACGACAAAACCATCCGATGACGGTGACAAAGACACCAGCGATGACAACACAACGACGCCCCCAGTCAAAACTCCACCCGCAAACGCCGAACCCTGGGGCGATTTGCGCGGCCAATTCCTGTTCGGCGGCACACCTGCCGAGGCGAAGAAGATCACGCCCACCAAAGACGTCGAATACTGCGGCAAACAGGACATCCCCGATGAATTGGTCGTCGTGAATCCAGAAAACAAAGGAATCGCCAACGTTGTTGTATACCTGTACGTTAAACGCGGCGCGGATCCGCCGGCCGTCCATTCATCCTACGAAGCAACTGCCACGGAAAAAGTAGCGTTCAACAACGACAAATGCCGGTTTCAACCCCATGTCTGCCTGCTGCGGCCGACACAAACACTCGTCATCGGCAACAAGGACACCGTTGGGCACAACACCAAGATGGATACGGCAAGCAATCCCGCGATCAACCCAATCACACCGGCTGGTGGGACCATCGAGCATCAATTCACGAGCGAGGAACGCAGCCCGGCGATGGTCAGTTGTTCGATCCATCCGTGGATGACAGGTTGGCTACTAGTTCGAGAGAGTCCATACTTTGCCGTCAGCGATGAAAACGGCAACTTCGAAATCAAAAACCTTCCCGCCGGAGAATGGACGTTCACGGTTTGGCACGAAGTGGCTCGTTACCTTTCGGACATCAAGCAAGACGGCAATCCGGCCAAATGGATACGAGGCCGGGTCGAAGTGACGATCACACCTGGGCTCCCAACGGACCTTGGTAAAATCGAAATTCCGGCGGAGTCGTTTGCCGATTAAACCGGGTTTCATGATTCGCGAGAATAGAATCACCCCCTGCCACCTCGTGTGGTAGGGGGTTTAGTTTTGCAGCTAATTTGCAACGAAGAGGAAATTGGCAGGGGACATACATACGTGAAACCCGGTCTCATCACGCACTTGCATGAACCGGCGCATTCGACACAATGCTTGGGGAACGAATAAGCCTTGCGCCATCTCATGAACAGAGAATGCTCGACTCAACTGACGATCACATTTTCCCGTACGATCATCTTGTTGACGGCGTGGATCGTCGCGCACAATCCAAGTCCATTGTTCTCAAGTGAGTCGTTGTCGCTTCCCAGTAGATTTGTTGTGAGTTGCGGTGAGCATGATCGAACCGATACGCCGATCTCAGTTTCGATTCCGGAGCTTGAACACCGAACGGATCAGGTTCGATTGATTGAGATCCACGGGAACAAAACGACCGATGTTCCTGTTCAGATTCGCGGCGGCGACACGATGCGGATGTTTTGGATCTTGCGAGGTACAACACCGGCCAAGTCGCGGCGCACTTTCGAGCTTCGCGAAGGACAGCCCGTTCGTGCGTCAAAGGTCGAGACGATCGCAACCGAAAACTATTTAGAGATCAAACGTGATCGTGCGAGCATCTTACGATACAACACTTCAGCGGTTGACACGCCAAAGGGCGTCGACCCAAAGTACTCGCGCGCGGCGTACATTCATCCTGTGTGGACACCGTCGGGCAAGATCGTCACGGACCACCTGAATCCGGCGAGCGATCACCCACATCAAATTGGCATCTGGTCGGCTTACACGAAGACAAAGTTCCAGGGCCGCAAGCCAAACTTCTGGAGCTATTTTGACGGCGGTGCCGAAACTCGGCTAGTCGAATGTACGTCCAAGACCAGTGGGCCAGTTTTCGGCGGCTTTCGCGTTCGCCACGAACATGTCGATCGGACGGGGACAAGACCAGTTGTTGCACTCATCGAAGATTGGGACGTTCGCGTCTGGAATGTCGGTGGCGCCGAGGCGCGATACTGGCTTTGTGACGTCACCTCTTTGACTCAGTGTGCGACGGACGATGCGGTCACGGTTGCAAAAGACTATTACGGCGGGTTTGCGATTCGCGGCGCCCAGGACTGGGTGAAAGGTTGCGAAGCTCTAACTTCGGAAGGCAAAACACGCATCAATGGAAATCACACCCGCGTGCGATGGTGCGACGTGTTTGGCAAAGTTGACGACGCCATCGCTGGTTTGTCGGTGATGAGCCATCCGCAGAACTTCCGATTTTCCGAGCCCGTGCGAATTCACCCCAAGTTGCCATACTTTTGCTTTACGACCGCACACTTGGGCCAATGGAGCATCGATCCTGGCAAACCGCATCGAATCCACTATCGGCTAGTGATTCATGATGGTCCGCCGGTTGCTGGAGAAATCCAGCGAATCTGGCGAGACTTTGCCGAACCGCCGCGAGTAGAGCGGCTCAGCGACGAATGAGCCGATGAACGTATTCCATCGAGTCCGAATTCTCTGCCCTGTCGCAATAACTTTGCTTGCGACATTCGTTTGCATTTCGGCAGGAGCAGAAGACCAAGCGATCGTGTTTCCCGGCAAGACGTGGGAATACAAGAAACCGTCACAATTGAATCTCAACGGCGAGAAACTCGACGAGTTCGCGAAGCGCGTGGGCGGTGTTGGCTGCATCGTGAAAGACGGTTTTATGGTCAGAACCTGGGGCGACCAAGATTCGAAGGGCGATTGGGCTTCGGCAATGAAGCCAGTTATGAGCACGATGTTGATGTTCGCGGTCAAGGAAGGAAGACTCAAGAACCTTGACGCGGAAGTCAGGCCCTATGTGCAAAGAAGTCTAAGAAAAGATCTGGTTTCCAAAGATCGGTCGATGACCTTTCGGCACTTGGCAAACATGACCAGTGGCTATGCCCTTCCTGAGAAGCCGGGAGCCGCCTGGGCGTACAACGACTACGCCATCAATCTTTACGGCAAGACGTTGTTCGATGGCGTCTTGGGCCAGACACCAAACGATGCGGCAACAGCGGCCGGACGACTGGGCACACTGCAATTCGAAGATGGGGCGATTTTCGGCTCGCGCGGCGGTTACGGATTGAAAACCACATGCCGCGACTTCGCACGAATCGGTTGGTTCTGGTTGAACAGAGGCAATTGGAACGGGCAGCAGTTGCTTCCTCGTGAGTACTTTGACGAGAACTTGAAGCCTGGCGTGCCTGCCAATCTGCCACGAACTAGCGGTGGTCAGGATGACTATTTAAGGGTACGTTTCACGGGCGGCGGAACAGACCAGACGCCGTATGGTCCAGGTATCTACGGATTGAATTGGTGGTTCAACGCGAAAGTTGGCGATTCGAACCAGCGAACTTGGCCTGACGCCCCGCCCGACACCTTCCAGGCCAATGGACACTGGCAGCGCGAAGTGATGACGGTAATCCCCAGCCTCAAATTGGTCGTTGCCGCACGCGGCAATTGGGGAAGGTTTGAAGCCGGTCGCGCTGATTCTGGCAGCAATCAAATCCTCAAGCTGCTCTGCGACGCCGTTCGCGCAGAGAGGAATTGATCAAGCGCCCGAAGGCTCGCCTAGTCTTGGATGAGATGCGTTTCAATGACATGTGGGCTCGTCTTCCAGCCGCGCATTCCGATCGCGTCAAATCGCGATGAGAAAACGAATCTTCATCGATCATTTTGATTTGCGAACAATTCTTAGTGCCCAATCACCCTTGTCCGGGGCGCGAAATCGTTGGAGTCCGCCTCGAACTTCCCCTGCATCTTGGAAAATTCCATCCTTTCCATTGGCTGGATTCCACCAATCGAAGTCGTAGGGACCGTCCAATAACTTGACCGCCACCTCGCCGCCAACGGGCAAATACAGCACATAATCTCCGCCCGGATCGGCGAGACAAAAGGCTTTCCCATCGGTGACGAGGTCATTGCGAGGACTCATCTTCCAGAACGGCACCGACTCCATGAACGCACGGGCTCCGCCAAGTTGTGTCCATACTGGCTCCCACGACGACAAAGGCCGGTCATAAGGACGCCGCACGTGCGTTTCCCATACACCGCCGCCCATGTAGACACTCCACCAGCAACGGCGATCCTCTTCGGGTCGGGCTTCGTCAAAATTAACAACCAAGATGCGGCGGCTCCGTGCCTCGCAATGTTTGATCCAATCGAGCGCGATGCGATTGTGTTCCAAGGCTCGCTCCAATCCTTGGCGGCTTCCCGGGCTGCCAGTTTGAATCGACGTGAAATCGATTTGTTCGGCGTCTACGTAGTCGCTATTCGCACGATTCACGTTGTGGATGCCTCGGGGATGATTGTAGGGGTCAATCGTCATCAATTGACGCATGAATTCCAATGACTCCGACAAACGATAGTTCTCATTCGCTTCTTCGCCAAAGTTGAAAACCAACGCCGGGAGATATCCAAATCGAGCGACCATCTCGCGGTAATAACGTGCGTGATCGTAGCCCTTCCATGCGCTGTCGTCTTCCAATACGAGGTAGGGAACGACGCCTCGATCTTGCATGTGCTCAAACAGATCTCGCCATTGGTCAAACTTGGGGATGTCGAACCGAGCGTTTTTGCCGCCATTGGACATCGCTTCGTTGGACCTTGCACCGAGCCACGGCCAAACATCTTTGTCGTCGCCGCCGATGTTGTGCGTCATGATGTAAAGTGAATTGATTCCGCGTTCGGCGAGAAAGTCGACCGCCTTCTTGCGTTTGGCGAGGTTGTCATAATTCTTGTAGTTGCCAAGAAAGTTCTCTGGATCATCGCATCCAGCCTTGAGCCAATATGGTCCGTCGCGAAACTTGAGATAGCGAATCTTGTTTTTTGACGTGCCGACGGATTCTAACCGTCCCCATTTCCAAAAACCGAGCGCATCGTCAGCCACTTTGGAAACGACAAAGCGACCCGACCGGCCGTCAAAGCGTCGCTCTTGGCTTTCTGTCAGATATTTCCATTCGCCTTCCAGATCGGCAGAAAATCGCACCTTCCAGACATTTCCATCTTCGCCGCCTCTTCCGTTGCCACCATAGAAACCAGGAACGCGATACTTAGAACCGTGGGGTCCAGTGAATGTAACGTCAAGCGAAATCGCAAATGGATTCCGATCGCCACGCGCTTTGCTGTCCGGCCCAACAAAGGACAACTCGATCTTGGACCACTTGGGATGCGTCGTTTGCGCGAACAAGGAATTCGGAAGAACTTGCAGGACCAGTATTGAGATGCCGAGCAACTTGGGAGACATCATGCTTTTATCCTCTGCCTCGGTTTTTCGCGCCGGTGAATAGAATGGCCTCCGACAATCCGGCTTGACCTTTTCTATGTGACATCGCCCGCATCGTCAGCGTGGGGCAGATGCGAAGTCTCATGGCGCGAGATACTTGGATTGGTAATCGACGCGTGCCCGGTTGAGACGCTCGACTTCGCGTTGGCACTTGGCCCGAAGCCTTGCCTTGATCTCTTTCACCTCCGGGGATGATGCGAGGTTTTCCGTCTCACCCGGATCGCTCTTCAGGTTGAAGAGCATTTCGAAAACGGGTTCGTCGCCTTCGTGAACCAGATCGGCATCGGTGTAGTGGCCGGCCGGTTTGAACATGCGTATGTACTTCCAATCTCCTTCAACGTAGCCTTCCTGCAGTGGCGTGTCGCGACCAACGTAGAGATTCTCGAGGAATAGCCCCTCGCGCCAGGATTTGGCCGGGGAGGTCGATTGCACCAGTGGCTTCAGGCTGCGGCCATCCATAAATGGTGCTCTTTCGACGCCGGCGTAATCGAGAAGCGTGGTGGTGATGTCCAAGCTGGAGACCAACTCGCTGCGAACCTGCCCACGCGCTTCTTTTGGCACCCGCGGATCGTAGATGAAACACGGGAACTTTTCCGCGAGATCGTACAGCAGACCCTTGCCGCCCATCCCGTACTCGCCCATGAGAACACCGTGATCACTGCCAAACACGAGAACCGTGTTCCGGTCGAGTCCACGCTTTTTCAACATGCCCACCAATTCACCGACCATCTGGTCGATCTCCGTGACCATCTGGTAATAGCGGTAGTGGTGTTCCTTATTGGAGGCGAGATCGTAATCGTAGCTGTAGGTTCTGTTCCTTCCCTTGTCCTGATCCATCACCTCACGCGGGATATGGCCGTAGGGGTCCTGCGTCTGCTGTAAAGGGTAGGCGATGTCGAGGTCGCGATACATACCGCCGTAGATGGGATGCCCTTTTAGTTTTGGATTGAGACTTGCGGATTCGGCCGTCCGCTTGTGCATCATCTTGACCTTGGACCCGTGAGGAGTTGCATAACAGATGGACAAACAGAACGGTTTGTCGGCGGGGCGAGAGTCAAGAAAACGAATTACGTCGTCGGTCTTTTTCCGATTGGTGGTGATGGTTCTCTTCGTGCCCGACGGGTCTTCGACCTCGAAATAGAATGGTCCGTGGCCATCGTGCGCCTCGCAGAAATCGAAGAGGGATTCGATGGAAAAACCCTGCCTCAGCACATGCCATTTGCCCACGTAACCGGTGTGGTAGCCGGCCTTTTTTAACAACGCGACGTAGCTATCCTTCCACTGCGACGGGGTCAGTTTCGCGGTGGAACTGAATCCCATGCGATTGACCCGCTCGTGACATCCCAAAAATATCGCGGCCCGGCTCGGACGGCACGTCGGTTCCGCGATGTAGGCGTTTTGAAAGCGGGTCCCGCGCGCAAGCAGATCGTCGATGTTTGGCGTCCTTACCCACGCGTGTCCCATGCCCGAAAAGCTGTTATCGCGCTGGTCGTCGGTGAGGATAAAGAGAATGTTGGGAGGATCGGCCGCGGCGACTCTGCTGGCCAGTGCGCCAAGGATCAGTACGCCGAGAATCAGTGCCAGTATGATCGAGATGATTCTTGATCGGATAACGATTGGGCGTCTGATTGGATGGTTCATCCAACATTTCCCATATTTAACTTGATGCTCACGGTTATGTGATCTTTCTGGCAGCACGCCAGGCGTGAGGCACCTCTGACCGTGGGCGCGGCCTTCGATGCCGGACGAGGGTTGAAATTGGTGGAAACCATTCGAACTCGGGACGGGTCAGCCGTTGCTCTCCAACGTTTGTTTTAGACAGTTTCTGTCTATTACCTGAAGGCAGCAGATTTGCTTCCTAACGCGCGGGCAGGCAATTGTTGTAAGTCGCATTGTAAGCCTCGCTTGCGTGATTGTCACGGCTTTGCCTGCGTGTGATAGGCAGCTTCTGCTTAGCGCTCATCGCGCCCGCGTGCAGCCCGGCTTTTCGCACAGCCTGCCGGATTGCCTTTTGCGCGAGCGACTGGTGACGTGGTGTCGCCCCTGCTCGCCGGTCTGTGCGCTGACCCAACGATGTCCCCGCAGAAACACAAACTGCCAAATCCAATCTCGATTCGCATTGGGACACTTCCAGGCCAGCGCATGCGGCAGTTCAACACGACCGTAGCCGTCGGCCAGATCCTGCTCGTGCATCGCCTAGCGTCCGTCTCACTAACAACGATCGGACTTCATTTCTCAGAGAATTCCAATTTGATCCTTGGCATGAAATGGCTGTAACTCTTTATAAATATACGGTCTAGGACTCTGAGAATAGCCGCCGACCCAAAAGGCGCCAGAAGTTGCCAGCGAACTCTGAAGCCCCCGGATTGATTTTGTCGATCAACAAAATAGGCTATATGAGTTGACCTGGGAAACCTTAACGATTGTGCGAACAGGCGAGGAATTCAATGAGCGGGTATCGAGCGAAGAAGTTGGTTTTCAGTGCGGTTGTCACGGCGCTCATTTCGATGACGGTCGTCACAACGACGCGGGCAGCAGATGCATCCGGATGTTGGTCTGGCTACTGGGTCAGTTGCAAAAGCGGCCACAAGGGACGACTTCAGGCAACCATCTGCAAAGTGGACGAGGAGCGATATCGAGCGAATTTCAAAGGACGTTTTTGGAAGTTGTTTCCATTCAAATATTCTGTGACATTGCGAGTGGTCGAGACAGACGGCGAGACAATGACTCTCAAGGGCAGCTCCTACCTCGGCCGCATTATGGGAACATTTTCCTACAAAGCCACCGTGACGGAAAACAAGTTCGACGCGACGTACAGTTCGTGCAAGGATTACGGCAAGTGGGTGATGACTCGATGTTGTTCGACGTGCGAGTAGGCACGTTTCATTGTGAAGACGCTTCGGTATAGAACAGCAGCGAATCCCTAATCCAATCGTTGGTTTTCCGGACGAAACCTCCGTTGTCAAAGTGGTTTTCAAATTCAACCGAGATCTTAAACACACGATTGCCTGACAGAAAGACAAGTTCACGGTTCTCGTAGTAGTCCACGTTGTCCCGATCTGCCTCAGTCAAACCAAACTGTGACATCGACGGAATGTCACGATATGTCAACGTCACTGCTTCGCTAGTGAATTCAAGGGCATCCAATCCCTGAAAGCTAACTTCTTTGAATGAATTCGTTGCGATCAGTCTCATGATGGCCTTCGCGCCCCACTGTTCGATAGACAAATTGCTCAAATCCGTCCAACTCAAACGGAATCTGCCATTGCGGATTAAGCAAGCCCGGTAGTGGCGAATTGATGATCCGAATGCCGACCGTTGGCTTTGACAATGAACCTCACTTGCAGGCATCTCAAAAGAACATCCTGCCTCTGGAAAGAATTGACGCGTGCCCTTGCGTGACTCTCTACCGGTTTTCTTAGGACCACGCCACCCCCATCCATTGCTAGACCAATTTCCGATTTGGACGTAATTGAATTCGCGTTTGTATCGCGGAAGCCCGTCGACGAATGTGTGTTTGTTCAAGAACCGTGGCGATAGAACTGCTATATCCTCTGGCCAAACGCCATTTACCTGTCGATATCGTTCGACAGCGAGCGCCACGGTTATAACGGTATCGTCAATATGATACCAAGCTGAATAAATCGATCCCCCGTCCAAGTATTCCTGAAGGTGTTCATTCGTGCTTGTCCACCGATACGCGTAGGAATTTGAAATCGTGTTTGCGGTCTTCCTCAAGCGCTTCTCATTCGTGCCGCTGGGGTCATCCGCAAGATCAATTGTCGCTTGGCTGATTTTCAAGAGGGCCAGGCGATCTTCGTGGGGGAACAACATCGTTCCTAACAAACTCCGCCCGTTTCGCACATACCATGCGTACCATGGCTCTCGATCATCTTTTGAGTGTTCCAAGCCGCTGAGCGCAATCGCGCGGCGGGCGACCTGCATACGAAGCAGCGCTTCGTTGTAGTCTGTATCGAGTAGGATCTCTTGAAATGATTGCAACTTAGCGTCCGGCAGACTCACGGCGTCCATTAATGACAGCAGATTGCTCCACGACTGCTGAATGATGTCAAATCGCGTCAGGAGCGCACTTGGATCGGGATCGAACCGCAGTGTATTTGCCAGGCGGAAACTTGTGTGTATTGATCTCGCCGCTGCATCCACATCGCCGCGAAACGCACTAGCAAACGCTCGCGGGCGAAGGATCATCTGGACGTTGGCTAAGCGTGAGTGGATTACACGGTGATTCCATTGGAAGGCGTTCGATTCGAATCGAATCGCCCCATCGCTTTTCAGCAATTCTTCCAATTCACGGATCGGCTTTTCGAAACGAGACAAATAATCTTCGTAAGTCTCAATGCCTTCGCCCGCCAAGTATGGCAACGTCGGCAACCGTTCGAACGAACCATCCATGCCGATTGCGACTGTCCGTCGGTGGATGGCGAATCGCTTCAAGTCTTTGGCATTGAATTCCCGCCGAACCTGATCGATCTGATCGAGAATCGCGACCAGGTCGTCCGTCACGTCGATGACACCAGGAGGCAAACCTGCGTACTCTTCAAGTTGGGACAATGTCGTAGGCATTCCAGCAGCGACAATCTTTTCTAGCTCAATTTGCAGCACGTTGCCGGCCTGCCAATATCGACTCACAAGGATCGTCGCCACCACCAACATCAGAAGCAAAAGAAACTTGCGAAAGTGCCAAGGAAGCAGCGGGATGCGGACGATCAGTAGTCGCAGCGCGCTGTAGTAGAATCGTTGAATTCGAACTAGCCGTCTTTTCGGTTGCATCGCATTTCTACAATACGAGTTTCCATATGAGGAACGGAAAAGAGGTGTTTATCAATATCGCGATTCTCGCTCCGACCACGGAATAGCGATCACGGTGCCCACAGAAAATTACCATCGTCAATAGTTTCAACGGAATGCTTGCAAGCGCCAACGCGGCCAGCCCCCACTGGCCAAGGAACGCTAGAAAAGCCCAAAGTGATTGGTCATAGTTGCCGAGTTTGAGCGCCAACACGGACAGCACGAACAGAAGAACAGGCAACAAACCAATTTCGAAAGTTAGTGCAAACGCGTTTCGGCGACGGAGCTGTTGGCGTGTAAAGCTTATTTGATTGGACCGGCCCGGCCAACAACTCACAACGCAAAAAGAGATTTGGACGACGACTAAAATCAGCCAAGTCACAAGGAAACTGCTCTGGATTTTCTCCAAACTTTGGTCCATCGAATACAGACCACGCGACAGACTCGACAGAATGGCACCGACAACGAGCAGCAAGATAAGCGAGCGTATCCCGAGCGAGCGTGCTTGAACGGGCTCAGATGAGTTGGAACTTCGGTTCATCTTTTACGATTCGCCAGTGGCGCCTTCTTCTTGAAAAACTTCATGGGCTGTTGCCAGACCTTCCCAAGTCGCTGGAAAGCCGGCATAGGGAGCGATTTGAAGTAGAGTTTCCGTGACATCCTGCTTGGTCGCTCCGTTGCGGATGGCGAAGCGGATGTTCAATTCGAGGGCTCGCCGGCGTCCCATGCCGGCGAGTGTGGCGATGGTGACCAGGCTCTTTGTCCGCAAGTCTAATCCTTCGCGGCTCCAGATTTCGCCGCCGAGGAATTCGACGACGTAGTTTTCAAAGTCGGGCGAGATCTCTGTCCAGCTTTCGCGCACCGACTCGGCGGATTCTTCGCCTAGCATTTTGTTGATTAACTCGGCTCCGCGCTGTTTTCGTTCTTCGATGTTCATGATTGTTCCAGGTTTGTTTTGGAGAAAATCGTCTAACGGCAAGCCGTTAAGCGAGTCCCCAGCCGGCCGAGACGTCGATTGCTTCGCCGGTGATGTTATCGGCTTCCTGTGACACGAGAAATGCGACCATGGCAGCGACGTCTTCAGGCTGGACCATTTTCTTGAGAGCGGATTTTTGGTGATACGTCTCCGTCACTTGCTCGATCGACTGGCCGAGTTCCTGGGCTCGGCTTTCGATGACTCGTTTCATGCGGTCGCCTTCGACCGGGCCGGGCAACACCGCGTTGGCTTGGATCTTGTACTCGCCCAGTTCCGCAGCCAGTGTTTTGGCCAATCCGATGACTCCCCATTTCGCTACGCAATACGGGCTGCGAAGCGGATAGCCGATGCGTCCAGCGATCGACGAAATGCAAATGATCTTGCCACGTCGCCGCTCCATCATGTGTGTGGCGACGGCTTTGCTGAACAAAAACGCACCGGTCAGATTGATGAACAAACAATCGTTCCACTCGTCCAGTGTCACGTCGCGAACGAGCGATGTTGGACCGGCAGTGCCAGAGTTATTGACGAGGATATCGATTTCGCCAAGTTCCGAACGACAACGCGAAACCGCATCGGCGATCTGTGTTGGGGCGCGAATGTTACCAACGACCGGCAAAGCTCGACGGCCAAGCTTGCGAATCTCTTCGGCTGTCTCGCTTAATTCGGTTTCTTCGGGCGCAAACAGCGCGACGTCCGCACCGTCTCGGGCCAAGCGGAGCGCGATGCATTTGCCGAGATTGACCGCACCGCCGGTAACGATGGCAACCTTGTCTTTTAATTTCATGGCTGCGGCCCCGGTCGATAAGAGGGCTTGCCAGGGATTTGCGTTTGCAAACTGAGCAGTTTTTTTCCACAGGTGATGTACAAGGTCTTTAGATCTTTGGCGCCGAACGTGCAGTTGGTGATCGTGTCTTCCGGAGTTTCGATGTAGGCCAGCCGTTTGCCTTTGGGCGAAATGACGTGGATGCCGGGCTTGGTGTCCAGCGTTTCGCTCGTGCCGCGTGTTCGATGCAGGCCGGCCGCGACATAAAGGTTGCCTTTGGCGTCGATGCACATTCCGTCACCACTGCGACCGGGATAAAAGTTGATCAACGTTTGCTCTTTACCCAGAGTGCCGTCTTCTTTTAACTCGTAGGCGCGAATCGAACGAGCGTGGTCGGCGCGCGGGTCGGCGTCGATCAAGTACAACATCTTGTCATCCGGCGAAGTGACGATGCCGTTCGGCATGTCGATATCGGGCGTGGCAACAAGTCGGTCGATCGTTCCGTCAGGGTCGAGGCGATAGACTGCGTTGACTTGACCCGGTTTCAAATTGGTGCCAAATCGAGACGTGAAGTAAAGTCGCCCTTGCTTGTCGAACGCCAGATCGTTGACTTTGCCAAGCGGCTTGCCTTGGTAGTTGTCTGCCATCACTTCGATCTTGCCGGTCTGCATGTCCGTTCTCGTGACGCGTTCAGCGTTGCCTTCGCACGCCCACAATCGACCTTGCCCATCGAACAGCAGCCCGTTTGCCGCATTACTGTTTTCGCGGAACACAGTTAGCGACCGTTTTGCGGGGCTCCATTTCATGATCAACTCGGCATTCGTGTTTGTAAAAAACACGTTTCCCGCTCGATCACATGCAGGACCTTCGAGAAACGCGACGTCCGTCTCGGTTTTGACGTCTGATTGGCCAAAAAACTTCGCATTATCGTCCGCAATCGTTGAGCTGGTTTGTGCAGCGAATGCGATGATTGAAAGGAAAAGTAGCAAACGGGTTGATTTCATTGAGTTCACCTTTCTTATTCAAGCGATGGCGGGTTTGCTGGTTCTATCGTGTCCGGAGATGCAAAATGACAACACACCGATTGTAGCACTTCGGTCCCACGCTGCGGCGGAAGGCAACCCGGTCAAAGACACTTCAGTCATCTGGCTATGGCTGTCCGGCAGCCCGACACACGTCGAAACTTTTGATCTGAAAATTAGGGCAGTGGCTGCGTTGCGCGAAGGTAGGCGAATAGGTCGCGAACCTGCTGGTCGGAGAGGGGCTTGAGCATGCCTTCAGGCATGATCGAACGCGGGATGGCCTTCATCTCTTCGATGTTATCGCGGGGAATTACAGTGATCTGGCCTTCGGCGCTTCGAAGCACTACGACTTGATTGTCCTGGTCGGAAAGGAATCCGTTCAACACGCGACCGTCCGCCGTCAACACGACGTAGTTTTCGAAACCTTCGCGAATTTCGATGCTGGGATTCACCACGTTGACCATCAATCGCTGCAAGTCGTCGCGTTTATACGATGTCAGATTCGGGCCAATATAGGCTCCGTCGGTGAACAGCACGTGACACTTGGCACATGTCTGCTTGTACAGCACCTTGCCACGGTAGGGATTGCCCGAGGCCTGGGAGATGACTCCGGTATAACGTTTGATGTCCACCAACATTTGCTGGGTCGTGGCTCCTTGTACCGTGCCCCAGACCTTTTTCAAACTGGCTTGCAGTTTTTCATCCTGATGCAACAACATCCGTCGAACGGAATCCATCGGAACATCGTCCCGTTTGACTTTTCCTTTGTCGACGGCATCCGCCAGAGCGAGCGACCAGTTACTGCGACTGGCTAACAACGACGCGGCGACTTGTTGCGTATCGCCGCTGATCTGGTTGTAAAACTTCAACACTGACTTGGCGACGGCTGGATCTTCGTATGAGTTCAATGCGTTCAATGCCGTAGATCGAACATCGTTGTTCTGTGTGGCTTCCGCGATGGCCAGTAACGTTGGTAACGAATCCTGACGAGACAATTGGCCGAGAATGTCAATCAACTGAATTCGATCTTCAGCTTTCGCCTTTTCATTTTTGGCGATGGCGAGGCCTTCTTCCAAAGCCTTTGCTTCGGATTGACGCATACGGAGGGCCAGCGAACCACCGCCGGACTTTGCAATCGCGGCGATCAACTTCTCGGGCAGTCCGGCCAGCGTACGACCTTTGTACGCGGTCTCGAAACCAGCGAGCAATTTCTTTGCGTCCGCTTCGGAATCCACGGCCAACAACAGATCGGCACAGGCAAGTAAATCTTTTCGCGTGCCAGATTGCGCGAAGCGCCGCATCAAGCGTTCGATGAGATGATCCTGGACGATCGTCAGTGACCAGATTTCCTTTTCACTGAAAAGGGCGACCACGTCGTCGCGGCCGCTTTCACATTTCGATTCGATGGCCCACCACAAGAGCAATGGCATGTACGGATCACTTGTGTCGGCACTGTGATTGAGCAAGTTGCGCACAATGCCGAGGCAGTCGGTTGATTTCAACCGGCGCGCGGAACAGGCGATTTGACATCGCGTTTCGACGCTTGGTTCGGATCCAGCGATCGCGTTGATTTTCCGAACGAACGAAGTGGAAGCTTTGCCATCGTCACACATCAATCGAACGACCCACAAACGGACGTACGGATTGTTGTGGTCGAGCAATTTCAAGGCGGTCGATTCGTCGAGGCCGCCAGATAGGTCGAGCGCCCAAAGACACTCGAGCGCATATTGGCCGTTGTGCTCGGCGAGGTTCTTCTTCAAGGTCGGAATGATCGATTTGTCTTTGCGATCACCAAGAATTCTCAACGCCGTCTGCCGATGCCAACGGTTGTAACGAAGTAAGACCTGCTCGACGATGTCGCCCGACTTGGCAGCGGTGAATTTGAACGGCTGGCCTGAGACTTGAGCAGGTTCGGGATTTGTGGCTACAATAGTAGGTATGCTTTTGGTTTGGTCCTTCGGCGAGACAATGCGCACGGTTTGGCCGCTTGTTGCCACCGCCTTGCGTGGAACACCGGTGATACGATAAACCCGCCCAGACTTCTTGTGAACGCGTCCCTGATAATGGCTGGCGTGATCGATGCGTTGCTCGTAGAGATCGGCGACATAAAGTGCTCCATCGGGACCGACTTTGATGTCGACGGGACGCACCCATGTGTCTGAGCTTTGCATTGCGTGACCGACATCGCTCGTTTTGAACGTCGAGCCGTTTATGGCCACGTCACTTCTCGTGACGTGGCTTTGTAGCGGAGCGACGCCGAACAACTGACCGTGGTATTGTGCTGGCAATGTCATGTCTTCGTAAATCACAAAGTTGTGCGTAAATCGAGGCACTTTGTTGTGCGGCATGTGAGGGAAATAGCCGTAGGCGTACGGATTCGACAACTCGCCGTGTTTGCCAAAACCTTTGCGATAATAGCCACCCTGAACGTAATGAAATCCGCGCGTGTCACCGCCGTTGTGCCCCGAATAGATGCGGCCTTTTGAATCAAGTTCCAGTCCAAACGAATTGCCGCCGCCTTCGGCGAAGATCTCGTACTTTTTCTTTTCAGGGTGGTAGCGCCAGACGAGTTGGCCCATCGAATGGACGGGCTTGTCTTTCGTACCAGGACGTTTGATGTTGCCCGTGACCGTGCTGCCTTGGCACGCGTACAGCCAACCGTCCGGTCCCCAACGCAAGCTATTGGCAATCGAATGCGAATCCTCAATGCCAAATCCTTCCAGCAGCACTTCAGGATCGCCATCGGGCCGGTCGTCTTGATTCTTGTCGGCGTAAAACAGCAGATAAGGTGGATTCAAAACGAACACTCCGCCGCGGCCAATCGCAAACGACGAAACCAGGCTCAGGTCGTCGACAAACGCAGAGTGCTTGTCAAACTTGCCATCGCCGTCGGTGTCTTCATGAATCGAAATGCGGTCCTTGCCCTTGAAATGATTCGGCGGCGCGGGCGGGACTTTGTCGTACACACTGCGGAGATACTTGTCGCGGCTGACCATCTTCAAGCCAGCCGGATTGGGATACTGCAGATACTCGACAACCCACATGCGTCCACGATCGTCCCACTTGATCGACAGCGGCTGGCCAATCGTCGGCTCGGACAAAGCGACCGAGATTACGAGATCTTCGGGAAGCGAAATCCGCTTGAGCGTCTCGTCGATCGACAGCGGACCATCATCCTTGTCCTTCAACTTTTTGAGCGTCGCGATCACTTCGTCCGTTGGCTGCAACTTGCCGTAGACAACTTGTTCGGGTGGAGCGGCATTGCCAAACGACTTGCCCCACTTTGTTTCGTCACCGAAACGAAACTGCCACATGCCTTCCAAGCGAATCGCTTCGCGCGGGCCAAAGATCACGGGCGCGGCGACATTGAAATTCGATCGATAGGATTCCTTGAAAATGCGAATCGAAACGACGTTGGTCTCGCCTGCCTTCACATGCGCGGCGTCAACAAGAAACCGCTTTTCGCCGCCAAGTCCGCTGCGAAAGTTTGGCGGAAATTGACCAAAGCCGCCGATCCGTACGCCATTGAAATAAGCCTCGCGCGCGTCATCGACACCTTCAAGGTAAAGGTCGAGGTCCTTGTCCTTCCACGCCGCCGGGATCTCGACCGCGCATCGAAACCAACAATGTCCGTCTTTGCCGGACGCACTGTCGCTGGGAGCCCGCTTCCATGCGTCTGGAATCGATATTATCTCGACGCCTTCCTGTGCCAAGGTGACCGTTGCGACGGCGAGCAAAATACAAACGGAAGAAAGAGTACGAAAAGACATAAGCTAGATTCCGCGGAATGAGTGATGGGCAGGATTTTGGAGGGTGCTGACAATTGTACCAAGAAAACGTAGCGGTAGTAGCATTTCCCGGTAGTGTGTGACTAAATGTTGCTGGTCTCGGAAATTAATTCTCGAACTGTCCAAACCCGATCTGTCAGTCCTGATTCTACCGCTGGCGTCGTCTTCAAAGTGCCGTGAATTCGCACGTAATTGTAGTGCATGAAGTACAGGGCCAGCATCGCTTCGTGGTTCTGCCATTTCTTGCTGAATGCATTAGTCAATCTCGTCATGCGTCGCATGAAAGTCCGCATGTTGAGATTGTGTCGCTCGCAGTGTGACGTGCAGATTCGATCGTCTTCAGGATTGCCCCAAATGGCTTCCTTCTTAATCGAACTTATCGAGGCAGGCGAATACTTGCGTTGATCCTCTTGCGACGTGTTGCCGAATATCTTGATCAGCATGCCGTAGTCGATGCGGCCAGCGAGGGCAAACGGCACAGCTGTCTTGTACGGGCCGAATCCGTCGCTGGAGAGATGAAATCGACCAGCCACAGCATCGCGCCGGTTAAGCCACCGGAAGAGCGCAAGGGTGCCCCGCTTCAAATCCGTCTAACGTCTGACGACAGAGAATTATGCGATCAGGCCGCAGAACTAGATGGAGTGAAGCTATCGAAATGGGCACGCGATACGCTCGTAGCAGCAGCTAAACGGCGAATCAAACGCGGGTAGCGGAGAGAAGGGGAATCGAACCCGATCCGTGAGGATTCCCTACGTTCGCTTATAAGACGAATGCGGCGCCAAGGCGCGGGCCGCTCTCCATGAAAAAGATCATGGAGCCGCAGATCATAAAGTGAACAATACAGCAGCACATAGTTAACCAGTCTAGAGAGACCCAAAAATGGTTCGCTTATGGATCTACTTCGCCAGCTTCTAAGAGCATTCTCAGATATACTTCATAAGTAATGGCGCAGTCTATGAATCGAAGTAACTGGCGCTTGTTCAGTCGCATTTGCCTTGCGACTTGAGCAAGAAGCTTGTCGCCGTATTCAGCGTACCCGTGGCTTAGTCTGGTTCTAATCGAAGTGCGTCGCTCACCATGATAAAACCAATACATTTGATGGTGAGTGCTATCTTCTTTGAAACCCTTTTTTAACAACTGCCGCCGGATCTTTTGCGTTTTTATCGCGCCCACTTTACTCCCACGACTCTATCTACAAGGTTTCTCATCTTGTTGCCTAATCGTTCTGCATCGGGAGTTAGGATTGTCGGGTCATCCACCATGGCCACGGAATCCCAGCAGCAAGCAAATTCCATATTGAATGCTTCGCGTGCCTCGTCGCGAGTCTTTCCGTACTCGACGATTCCTAACAGTTCGTTTTCGAATACATACAAGTCGTCGGCGCGCCGAACTTCAATTGTAAGAAAACGGTTCAATTCAAACGCTCGACCATCGTAAACGATGCTATTTGTCGACTCATACTCAATGAAGAGCGGGGACGCAGAATCTGTTTCCGTGAATCGTGCAGTTTTCCATTTTTCGAGTTTTATCTTCACGATGTACGTGAATTCTGCCCCAAACGGCTCAATGCCGCCTGTTACTGAGCGAGTAAACCGACTCTGCTTTCGAGGATCAAAAATTGCCGTTCTCATTTTCTCTTCTTAGGTATGCGAACAAGTTCAAACTGGGTTGGCTTGCCAACTCGTTTGCGACCGCTCTTTAATTGCAGGTTAACAATGCCAGGTTTTTTTGACTCAATATTGCCGATGATGGCATGAATCTGAGCAACGCCATTCTCCCTACAGTCGAGCGACGATTCCAACACTGTCTCTTTTTGGCCGTCAGGAAGCATCAGTTCAAGTAAAATGTCATAGGTCCCGAGGCCTCGCAATCTTGCGTAATAATGGAACAACCCAAGTTTAGTTGGGAATTTTTCCGCGAACATGCGTTCAAATATGCCGTATAGCGTCGGCTTGCCACTAATCGGATCGCGCGCAACGCTATCGCACACAGTAGCCAGCACAAGCTCTAGGGCAGGCTGGTTTGGAGGCGGTGATTTCTTCGTGTTCTTCTTTTTTTTCGCCATACGTCCGCCTAAGAGTTTGTGTCGGCCTGCCATCATACCCAACTAAAACCACAATTGCCACGCCGTGCCGCTATTGAAAATATAGTTGGCGCAACAACTTGCGTCCAAGTTAAAGACGCGATATTTTCCCAAGAAGTTCGGCTAAAGGCTGAATCAGACCAGACTGGCCTACAATACCCCCATGCCCAGCACCCCCGACAAGCCGAAATTAGGATTCTTTCAGTTTCGCATCTGGCAGATCATTTTGCTGGTCACGCTTTGGACGTTTCTGCTCGTCGAACTTTATCGATACTTCGTGTTTGAGCGGGAGTGGCTTCCGCCGTTCGCGGGATAATGAGCATGAACGAAACCAAGCCGAAACTCCGCTGGTGGCAGTTCAGCGTGTGGAAGTTCATTCTGCTAGTGACGTTGTCTAGCGTACTGGCCGTGGCGTTCTGGCGTGTGAGGGAATGGGGAAGACGCCTCGATGATAAACGGATTATGCTTTGGGTAGACGCACAAACTAGCTATCTGAGACGGTCGTTGCGCGAAAGGAATCCGTATACCACAAACATGGAAATGTGGGCCGCTCGACACCAACCACTTGGAATTACAGCGGCGGACCAACAACTAGCCGCCTTTGACAACCGATACTGGCTGCCTCTCAAAATGTATTGGTTCACCGGCGGCACGAAATGGTCCAGCAACAAATAATCACACACTACCTCTTTGCCGTGTGATTGACGCCGACAAATGCAATCCTGTTTGACGCTCTTTGCTCGATTGCTTAGCCGCTAACTTCCACCATACACTTGATTCGCGGCTGCGATGCTTGAGCCAGCATTAAACTTGTGACCCTGCTCTGCAAGGAGTTGTTCCAGCGCCGATAACAACAGCAATACGTTTGCCTCGCGTGACGCGTAGCCCATCAATCCGATTCGCCACACCTTGCCCTTGAACGCGCCGAGTCCGCCGCCGATTTCAATGCCAAATCGATTCAACAGACCCCCGCGAATCGTTGCGTCATCAACGCCCTCCGGAATGCGAACGGCGTTGAGCATTGGCAGTTGATGTCCTTCTTGCGCCGTGTACTCGATGGCCAGGGCCGATAATCCGGCCTTCAACGCCTGATGATTCTTCATGTGCCTCGCGAAACAGTTTTCCAGCCCTTCTTCGTGGATCATTCGCAATGCCTCGTACAGCGCGTAGTTCATGTTGATAGGCGCGGTGTGGTGGTAGACGCGATCACTGCCCCAATAGTTGGCCAACATCGAAACATCGAGGTACCAACTTTGCACTTTCGTCTTGCGATTGAGAATGGTTTCGAGCCCTCGCTCGTTGAACGAGACCGGTGCCAATCCCGGCGGGCAACTCAAACACTTCTGTGAGCCGGAATAAATCGCATCGATGCCCCACTTGTCAACTTCGACCGCTACGCCACCAAGCGATGTCACCGAGTCGACCAGCAACATCGCGCCGCCGTCGTGAACCAAATCGGCGATTTCTTCCAGCGGTTGCCAAGCACCGGTCGAAGTTTCCGCCATCACGATGCCCACAACCTTTGGTTTTGATTTGGCCAGCGCTTCCTTCAAATCGTCGGTTGTGAAAACTTCGCCCCACGGTCGTTCCACCTGAGTGACCACCGCACCGGCCCGCTCGGCAACATCGGCCATTCGCATTCCAAACACGCCGTTCACGCAAACCAGCATCGAGTCGCCCGGTTCGATCAAGTTGACAACCGTTGCCTCCATTCCGGCCGAGCCCGTCGCACTGACCGCAAACGTCATGCGATTCTGTGTGCGGAAAAGGTCGCGGAGCATCCCTTGTGTCTTGTCCATGACTTCCAAGTAATACGGATCAAGATGGCCAACGGTCGGTTTGCCGATCGCTTCCAAAACACGCGGGTGAATGTCGCTAGGACCAGGCCCCATCAAGGTACGAACAGGTGGTTTCAATTCGGCGATTTCTGACACTGTCTTTTCCTCTTGTCTTCTTCGGTAGGACGGATTGCCAATCCGTCCGTCAGCCGAACTGCGAGCAGCGGACGGATTGGCAATCCGTCCTACGATTGAATCTCTGGCGGCGTTTCACGCACCAGCGCACTGATCTGCTTGAATTCCGGCGTCCCAGCCACATCGCACCATTCGAACAAAGCCGATTCCGTGGTCGTCAACGTCGCGCCCGCCGAGTCCATGCGCCGCAGCGCCGTCTGGTAGTCGATGTCGAACCGCGCACCAACCGCATCCACGGCCAAGTACACGTGAAATCCATCCGCCATCAAATCAAACACGGTTTGTTGAACACAAACATGCGCCTCGATGCCCACGACCAAGATCTTATAAATCCCACGATCGCTAAGATCCCGAAAGATCTCCGGACACCCACCGCAACTGAACGTCATCTTCGCGGGAATGTCTCCCAGTCGCTCGGCAAGCTCCGGTGTCGTTGGACCTAGCCCCTTGGGGTACTGTTCGGTCGCTGCAACCGGCACGCCAAGCGACTTTGCACCGTCGATCAGTCGACGAATGTTCCAAATGATCCGCTCGTGACCGGGCACCATCGTGATCAGCTTGCCCTGGACATCCACAACCAACAGCGCGCTATCGTCGCGAGACATCAGCGAGGGGCTTCGCGGCAATCGTTCGGTTTCACTCATAACGAATAACGACCAAGTCACCGGGCCGCGATCGACCCGGAAAGGCCAAACAGGTTGTGGAACAACCAGAAAGCGTAAACGGCTCCGGTGCATCGGTTTCTAGATGGCTTGTCTCCATCGGCATCGACCTGAGCCAGAATTGCCTGACGGTTGCGTACGGGATAAACTGGTTGGAGTGGATGATATCCTCTGATTTGCGAGGTGCCAAGATGACGAACCGATCAACCAAATTAGTCATGGAAGAAGTAACCGATCCAGTCGAATTGGCCGAAGCGCGAGCGCAGCGCGAACAATTTGATCGGAATTCCGCGTGGTTGCAGGCGCATGCATCTGAAGTTTATCCGAAACATCGAGGGAAATGCATTTGCGTTGCTGGCGAGGAGCTTTTCGTTGCGGATACCGCGAGCGAAGCACTAGCCCAAGCAACCGCCGCGCACCCCGACGATAAAGGACGGTTCGTGCATTACATTCCAAAAGAGAAAGTACCCCGCATTTATGCGCATTAACGGTGAATGGTTTGAGTGCGATGACGGATTCGTACGGCCAGTTGTCCGTGGCGAGATTCTGAACGCCCACGGCCATTGGGAACCAGCACCATTCTTGGTTGACACCGGGGCGGATTGCACCGTTTTCAGTGCGGCCATTCTTGATGTACTCGGTTTCGATACCACCGCATCTGAGGAACGCCTTGGGGGAGTTGGCGGAGTTGCCGAATCAGCGCAGATAACGACGCAAATCCGGTTACCGCGCGACGACGGCAAAACAGCGATTTTTCGGGGCGACTATGCAGCGTTCACGCAATTGGAAGCGCTCGACATGAGTGTGCTCGGTCGGGACATTATGGAGATGTTCGCGGTCATCGTTGATCGCTCTGACGACGTTGTGGTGCTCATTCGGTCGCCGCATCGGTATGCCATCGACACGGCGTGAATCCCATCTAAAGACACAGCAGGATAACCGACGCCAATATGAGAGCACACAGGGCATGGCAAAACATTGGCGGTTGACCGTTCCGCCGTAACAGCTCGTGCCTCTCCGGATGCAACCAATGTTAGTTTCGATTATCATCGTGGCATAGGCTTGCAGCCTGCGTGTATTGGTTTGGACATTTCTTCCACCTGCCCTTGTTCTCACCTCAAAGGAATGGATCGATGCGAACATTCGCGATAACACTTTCTTGCCTTTTTTCAACGATCATTTGTGCCGCCGATAACTGGCCGCAATTTCGAGGCCCGACCGGCGATGGCCACGCGGGCGAAGCAAATCTACCGCTTCAGTGGAGTGAGTCGGACAACGTGAAATGGAAGGTGCCCGTTCATGACAAGGGTTGGTCGTCGCCGGTCGTTTGGAGTGATCAGATCTGGTTGACCACAGCCACGGAAGAAGGGCACAAATTGTTCGCCGTTTGTTTTGATCGGAAGAATGGCAAGGTCATTCACGATTTGCTCCTATTCGAAATCGCTGAACCGAAGAACACGAGACGTTTCAACAGCTTCGCCTCGCCAACGCCCGTCATAGAAGAAGGCCGCATTTACGTTCACTTCGGCAGCTATGGATGTGCCTGTATCGACACCAAGACCGGCAAGACGATCTGGTCCAAACAAGACGTCGAGTGTGATCACTGGCGAGGGCCTGGTTCGTCGCCGATCATTGATGGGGACATCATGTTCACGGCCTACGACGGACACGACCATCAATTCGTTGTCGGGAGAAACAAGAACACGGGCGAGATTGTTTGGAAAAAAGATCGGACGATCGATTACCGCACCGACAACGGTGATTTGAAGAAAGCGTTCAGCACGTGCATCGTGATCGACTTTGATGGTCGGCGGCAATTGATCGCGCCCAGCGCCGTTGCAACAATCGCGTATGATCCAGCGACCGGCGACGAATTGTGGACGCTGAGGCACGGTGGCATGAATGTGGCTTGCAAGCCGTTGTTTGGCAACGGATTGGTTTACATCGCGCCGGGTAGTACCAAGACATTGCTGGCCGTGCGCCCGGATGGCAACGGCGATGTGACCGAATCGCACCTTGCCTGGCAAGTTCGCAAGAGCGCGCCCAAGCGACCTTCGCCGCTGCTGATCGGCGAGTTGTTGTACATGATCAGCGACGACGGAGTTGCATCGTGTCTGGAAGCCAAGACGGGCGAAGTTGTTTGGCAAAAACGTGTCGGAGGTGGCGAATTTCGTGCCTCACCGATATTGGCAGATGGCCGGATCTATTTCTTTAACCTTGATGGCGATTCGCCAGTGATTCAAGGCGGATCGGAATTCAAACTGCTCGCCGAGAACAAATTGGACAATGGCTTTTACGCGTCGCCGGCCGTCGTCGGTAATTCGCTGATTCTCCGTTCGACAGAACATCTCTATTGCATCGAATAGGTCATGCTCTGCATGACGCAATGTGTCCGCAATGAGGCGCCAGGTTGAATTGTTGCAATCCGAATTGGTTTCCGTCACGCACAGCGTGACCAACGATTGGTCATTGCGCGCCGTACTTTTCCGCGAGGGAGTATTTGCGGTCGACGCCGATCAAGTCGTTGAATTCGGCGAACGACATCAGTTGACCTTCATGTCCGATTGTCGTTTCGTCTTGATGGAGCATCTGGTAAACGTTGCCGATCGCGCGGGCAGCGGCATAGAGCCCAGCGAGTGGGTACAAAATGAGGTGAAAGCCAAGTTCCGCAAGTTGTTGCTTGGGCAGCACGGGCGTTTTGCCACCTTCGATCATATTGGCAACGTTGGGATGCGGACTGCGGCGACCAATCTCTTCGAGGTCGTCTTGCGAACTGGGCGCTTCGACAAAACTCGCATCCGCGCCGGCGTCGCGAGCTTCGCTGACGCGGGCAATCGCTTCATCCATGCCTTCGGTCGCAAGTGCATCTGTTCGAGCCACAATAAAAAAGTCGCGGCCGGCACGCGCGTCAACAGCGGCACGGATCTTATGAATGTACTCGTCACGTTGAATGACCTTCTTGCCGCGCATGTGGCCGCATTTCTTCGGCCACTCTTGATCTTCGAGAAAACATCCGGCGGCACTCGCGGCGATCAATTGCTCGACAGTGCGCCGGACATTTAGCGGATTTCCGTATCCCGTATCGGCATCGACAATGATCGGGATCTCGACACTCGAACAAACCGCGCGGGCCTGATGGATCATCTCGGTTTGAGTCAACAAGCCAAAGTCCGGTTCGCCGATCGTCGTCGCAGCCACGGAATACCCAGAGATAAATCCCATTGGAAAACCGACTTTTTCAGCCAACTTTGCGGACAGCGTGTCGAAGACGCCAGGAAAAGCGATGGAACCGACTTCGCTGAGGATTCTGTGTACGCGTGTTTCGCTCATTTTTCAGTTCACCGGATGATTTATGTGTCGCTGCCATGAACGACGCGGAAGTTTTTGGATGAATTAACATCTTAACAGTGCGATCCGTCGAAGCCAAAGTCGGGCGACTATGTAACTTGTATACTTTTTTTACTCTTCGCTTTTCGAGTACCATTTGCTGTCGTAGCATTCGTCATAATAGATTCTCAATGAACAACACCAACAACTTCAACTTCGACTAAGTCGAGCGGCGGGTGAGAATTTACCGTAGTGGAATTCGCCAGAATTCCTTTTCTGAGGGAAGGAACTCTGGCGAGTTCCACTACGGCAGGTAAGTGACTTCCTGCCGCTCGCCTTATGACTTGGCACCATCCATTCAAACCGAGGTCCTTCATGAAGAAACAACTACTTTGCGGTTGGCTCGAGCCCAACCAGGTGTGCGGAATCGCGTCCAGCATGAGAATCCTTTCCATCGTTTCGGCCGTGATCGCGGCAAGTCACGGTGCCGCTGATGCTCAAAATTGGAAAAAGCATGTCGTCATGGAGCAGGGTCATTGCAACACGGCGGTGGCTCTCGATGCGAACGGGGACAACGAGCTTGATGTCATTGCCAGTTTCAATGGAAAAGTTAGCTTGTTCATCGCGCCGGACTGGAAGAAAGAAACCATCTTGCATCGGTTTCCCAGCGGCGGCGGTTGTATTCACAGTTCGGTGATTGACGTCGACGGCGATGGTGATCTCGACTGGGCGGGAACGCTGTCTTCGGATCACCCCTTTTGGCTGGAAAATCCTGGAAAGGAAGAAGCTCAACAGGGTGCCTGGACGCCACGTGGAATCGATCCGGTAATCACGGGGATTCACTGCATTCTCACCTCAGACATCGATAACGACGGCAAAGACGATCTCGTCATCAACAACTTCGCACCGGACAAAGGGCTTGGCGATTCGATCGCCTGGTTCAGTGTTCCAAAGAACCCACTCAAGGCCAAACAGTGGAATCGTCACATCTTTGCCGATGGCGATGCTCGCGGCGGCAGCCACTACATGGGCGCGGGTGACATTGACGGCGATGGTTGGAAGGAGATCGCGGTCGGCGCGAAGGGGAAACCGTTTGCCGACGGTAACTGGTTTGCCTTCTGGACTAACCCCGGAAAAGACGGCGTCAAAGGCCCGTGGAAAAAAACGGTCCTCGCCACGAACCAACTCGCCGCGACCAACATACTTCCCGCCGATGTGAATGGCGACGGCAAAGTCGATTGGCTGGCCACTCGCGGACACAGCGCGGGCGTGCTTTGGTTCGAGAACCCAAGCTGGAAGATTCACGAAATCGACACCGAAATCAAGCAGCCTCACAGCCTGACCGTTGCCGACCACGACCGAGACGGCGATCTCGACGCGGCAAGCTGCGGCTACGAAAGTGAGTGGGTTCGCTGGTATGAAAACGACGGGAAAGGCAGTTTCAAAATCCACACACTCGACAACGCCCAGCAGAGCTACGACTTGCGCACGGTCGACATGGACGGCGACGGCGATCTGGATCTGCTCAACGCCGGCCGTGGTTCGAAGAATGTGGTTTGGTATGAGAACCGGTTGAAGTAGACGGATCCAAGCACAAGCCAGTCAATCATATCGCGGAGGACCCAAAACCACTACGTTTTTAGTCAACAGTACCCGGTTCGGACATGTCGCGAGAGGTCCTATACTGTGTACCCATTGAAGCAAAATCCAAGTCAATTCAGAAAGCCGCAACATGCCGAACTTCGTAACCCACCTGGAAAGCGCTATCGATGGCACACACCTGCCCGCCGACCAACCTCAGACGCTGCACAAGGACCGGCCTTTGTGGGTGCGATATGATCTGGACGCGGTACGCGACGTGATGAGCAAGGAAACATTGTTGCGACGTGAACCAACAATGTGGCGATATCGCGAATTGTTGCCAATTGGCACGGACGAGAACGAAGTTTCGTTAGGTGAAGGGATGTCGCCGTTGCTGTCCTGCCCACGTCTGGGTGAACACTTCGGTCTGAAGAATGTCGCGATAAAAGATGAATCACAATTGCCGACGGGAAGCTTCAAGAGCCGAGGCATGGCGGCGGCGATCACGATGGCCAAGCGATTTGGCATCCAGCGAGTCGCCGTTCCGACGGCCGGCAACGCTGGAGGCGCAGCGGCGGCTTACGCGGCTCGCGCAGGAATGGAAGCGTTTGTGTTCATGCCCGAAGACACGCCTGTGATCAATCAATACGAATGTCACACCGCCGGTGCACGCACGTTTCTCGCAAACGGACTGATCACCGACTGCGGACGCGTTGTTCGCGAAGGCAAAGAGCACATGAAGTGGTTCGACCTGTCGACGCTCAAAGAGCCGTATCGCATCGAAGGCAAAAAGACGATGGGTTTGGAACTGGCCGAACAATTGAACTGGACACTGCCCGACGTGATCTTATATCCGACCGGTGGTGGAACGGGGTTGATCGGCATGTGGAAGGCATTCGCCGAACTCGCTGAGATTGGTTGGATCAGCGGCAAACATCGGCCGCGCATGGTGTCCGTCCAATCGGACGGTTGTTGTCCGATCGTCACGGCATTCGACAAAGGCGAACGGTTTGCGGAACCGCACAAAGATCCGGTTACTGAGGCAATGGGTTTGCGAGTGCCGGCCGCTGTCGGTGATTTCATGATTCTGGACGCGATCCGAGAAAGCAATGGCCGAGCGATCGCTGTCGAAGAAGGCCGCATCAAGCAGTGGATGAAACTGGCCCAGTCGTTGGAAGGAATTGCGGTTTGTCCGGAGGCGGCCGCGTGTGTAGGAGCAATTGAAAGATTGTCCAGCGAAGGGTGGATTAAACCGGACGAGCAAGTCGTCGTATTTAACACAGGGGCTGCCCAAAAGTACGTCGAATCGATCGCAGCCGACCTGCCGAAGATCGATGTCAACCAGCCGATCGATTGGGATTCATTGAGTTAAAAGCATCGTCCCCCCTCGAATGATTAAAGCTGTATTTTCTTGGCTGCGCTTCGGTAGTTTTGCGGTGGCGACTCTGGTTGGGGCTTTCTTGGTATTTCAAGTCCAGCCAATCTTGAGCAAAGCCATTTTGCCGTGGTTTGGCGGAAGTCCGGCTGTTTGGACGACTTGCATGCTGTTCTTCCAAAGCGTGCTGTTTGGTGGCTATCTTTACGCACACTTGTTGACCCGATTTCTAAATCCAAGGGCACAAGGCACCGTCCATCTGTTGTTGGTATTTGCATCCATGTTGTTCTTGCCGATTATTCCAGACGCGACTTGGAAACCGGTCGGCGGAGAATCGCCAACATTGCGAATTGTCTCGCTGTTGACGGTGACGATCGGATTGCCCTACTTCGTGCTCTCGGCAACCGGTCCATTAATGCAAGTGTGGTTTTCGACAGCCATGCCCAAGCGGTCGCCTTATAGGTTGTTCGCGCTTTCGAATCTCGGATCCTTGGCCGCTTTACTGAGTTATCCGATTCTCATCGAACCAGTGTTTTCAATCGTCTCGCAAGGCGCACTTTGGTCATTCGCGTTTTTGCTTTATACGATCGCTTGTGTCGCTTGTGTTGTGCAATTGTGGCAGGTTCGGCATCACGTTGGCGACTCAACTAAAGTGGATGACGCGTTCGGCCCAGCCGTCAAACCAAACCTGCGAAGCTACGCCGAGTGGCTGAGTTTGCCGGCGTTTGCTTCCATCATGCTGCTGGCCAGCACCAACCACGTTTGCCAAAGTGTTTCCGTGACACCATTCTTGTGGGTCTTGCCCCTCAGTCTTTATCTGGTCACGTTTATTATTTGCTTTGACAACGAGCGATGGTATTCGCGTTCGATTTGCGCGATCGGCGCTTTAGTCACGTTGGTTGTTGCCAGCCTGCAAACACATGACTGGTTTCCGCAACACATCGTGTTGGAAGTAACGGCCTACTTTGCGGCGTTGTTCTTCCTTTGCATGCTTTGCCACGGTGAGTTAGTCCGCCGCAAACCACATCCCAAATATCTGACATCGTTCTACTTGTGCTGCTCGGCTGGTGGTGCGATTGGTGGTTTATTCGTCGGCCTGGTTTGTCCGCTGATTTTCACAAGCTACTTTGAAATGAATTTGGCCGTCCTGATTGGTTACGTCATTAGCATTGGTGTGCTCGTTGCCGTCGCCAGTGAAACAGAAACGAAAAATCCGTTCCCCCAAATAGGCTTGGGTACTGCCGTGTTTATCGGCTTACTTGTCGTTCTGGGCGCCCAATTCAAATCGGACTCGTTTGGTGTCATCGACTCCAGACGAAGTTTTTACGGTGTTCTGACCGTGCGTGATCACCGCGACCTGCAAACATCGGCTCGCCTGCGAACGATGTTCCACGGCTCGATTGTCCATGGACTTCAGTTTGTATCGGCCGAAAGGCGGCTTCAACCGACGACCTATTATCATTCTGGTAGTGGTGTTGGGTTGGCGCTGGATTGGATGAAGCAGAATCGTCCTCAACCACTTCGTGTCGGAGTTATTGGACTTGGTACAGGAACACTCGTAGCCTATGGCCGCAAGGGCGACTACTTCCGGTTTTACGAAATCAACCCTGACGTCACCGTGTTGGCAGACCACCACTTTTCCTTTCTAAGTGACAGCCCGACCGATTACGACATCGTGCTAGGTGACGCACGGCTGTCGTTGGAACGCGAGGCGTCGCAAAAGTTCGATCTACTGGTTCTCGACGCGTTTAGTGGTGACGCCATCCCAAGCCATTTATTGACACAGGAAGCGGCAGATACCTACTTGCGCCACGTACGCACTGGCGGAGCAGTTGCCATCCACGTTACCAACTTACACCTCGACCTGGTTCCCGTTGTGAGTGGTTTGGCTGGTCATATGCAAGTTGAATGCAAAGAAATCTACATCAAAGGAAAGAAGACCGACGGCAATTTTACATCGCATTGGATGATCCTTAGCAATGACCAACAATTGTTGACTTGCAATGACGGCTTTGATCCGCCGGATGCCCGTTCACGGAGATTGTTGTGGACCGACGGCCATAACAATTTGCTAGAAATCCTTAAGTTCTGACCCTTGCAAACTCTGCTTAACGTCCTTAGGCATGATCGAATTCCTGTTGGTAAATTGGCATGCGTGCGTGAGCTTCCTTCCATGGCCTTTGAGATTGATGTCACTGGCAGATCCTGACAAAGACGGCGCTTCCGTGGATGCCGCGGGAACCAGTCCTCTGCCAGATCTCGTGCGGCGGACTTTGAACCACGTGCGCGAGCAAGTCTCCGAGCAAACCTGGTCGGCCTTTTGGCGGTCGATGGTCGACGGGCAATCTTCATCGGATGTGGCGGCTGAGCTTGGCATTTCGTCTGGCGCGGTTCGCAAAGCTAAGGCACGCGTGCTGGCCGAAACCGCGCTGCGCATTAGGCGGCCGGGCTTTCTAACAGTCACCGCTCACTCGGTCTTCGTGTAGTTCAGTGAAAACGTGTCAAAACTCACACGACCGTCTTCGTTTGGCGCTGATGAGAAGACGACTTCCGCAAATTCTTGCATCCGTTCGGACACTAAACGATAGAAATTGTGTTTTCCGTCACGGCGGCACTCAATCAGCCCGGCGACTCGCAGCAGCGCCAAATGATGGCTCACCGCCGGCTGGCTTTGCTCAAGGTAGTCACACAGCGATCGTACATTCAATTCGCCCGTTTGCATCAAATAGTGCACGATCCGCAACCGCGTCGCGTCCGCAAAAATCTTAAAAAGCTGTACTACTTCGTCTGCCACTTGGTCAGTCAATTTGCGGAATTCCATTCCTGCCTCTTCTTTCTCGTCGTCAGTCATCTCGTTGCTCCATGCCCGGACATCCTTGCCAAGGCGAAATTCGGTCGCTGAATCATCGATTTGACCTTTCGCGCAACACCAAAACGGCCCGACGATCAGGCGTTGGAAGACGAATTATCAAACCGATGAGTCAACTCTGCACGCCACCAAACAGCACCACGAATGTGGCTTATCTTGCGAAAGGCTGCTCAGCTTGATCAACTCTTGCGGCGGCTATTCTAATACGAAACTCCTAAAAGACAAAACCGGGCCGCACCAGAAATGGGCAGAATTCTCGCAATTCCCGTGGCTCCTATCGGCCAACTGCTACCAGAAGACGAACGGGAGGTGACCGTTCCGTGCTTGCCGTCATGCACACAGCTACATACGATGTTCCCGATAGACTACGTTCTTGCCTGGCTCTGCGATTACCCAAATTTGGCGTTTTCTCATGGACAAACGAATACGGAATTGCTTTCCTTACATTGCTGGTGGGTTTGCGTTGATTGCCATCATCTGGGCGATCTCGTTCGGCACGTTACCCAAAGCGGATTTCAATTTCAACAACGGCACGGAAGTGAAAACGGTCGATCCGCCAGTGGCAACCGGGTCTCCTGAAGGGAGGGTCATTAACGCAATCTTCGAAGGACTCTATCGCAATCAGCCGCTGGGGATGGAGTTTGACGATGAAGGGAATATCACCAAGTATCCCAAGGCCGGAGACGATGGAAATGTTCCTATGACCGTGGTGCCGGCGATTGCCGAGAGTCACACGCTGTCGGACGATGGCAAAGTCTACACGTTCAAGATTCGCGCCAGTGCCAGGTGGTCGAACGGCGAACCGATCACAGCACCTGATTTCGAATGGTCATGGTTGCGAATGCTGCATCCCGAGATTGGGTCGCGATACGCTTATCAATTGACGTCGTATGTTGTGAACGCAGATCAATACAACGCGGGCCAGGTGAACGTTGGCGATCCGGTCGAAGTCGAATTTGATACCAAGTCGAAGCGTCGCAAGCCCAACCAGCCGTTTCCCCGGGCAAGGATTGTGCGAGGCGTGCTGATGCAGATCGGTCGTCCACCGGAACCCGATTTTGACAGCTTGGATAAAGTTGCCCGGTCGAAAGCAGAAGTCGCTTGGAAAAATAAGTGGGTCTATGTGGTGAAGATCGGCGATTCTCGGCTCGCGTACAGCAAAGAGCCACAAGGTCATTTGAAACGATTTGAATTCGAAACAGCAGGTGGTGACGGCGCAAAGAAAGCGAAGTTCACGGGTGAGATCAGAATGTGCCACACCGTCTTGTTCGACTTCAAGAAAGTTGGAATTCGTGCCAAAGATGATCGAACATTGGTTGTCACGCTCAAGAATCGAACGCCGTTCTTTTTGGACTTGGTCGCGTTTTATCCACTGTATCCGGTGAATCGCCGCTGTGTCGAGAAGTATGGCACGCCGAGTTGGACGAAGTCGGAAAACATCGTTTGCAGCGGACCGTTTAAGCTGGAGTTTCGTCGCATTCGCGACCGGGTGCGAGTTGTCAAGAACCCGGAATACTGGAATGCGAAAGTTGTTCAATTGAATTCGATCGACGCGTTTGCAGTGGAGTCGGAAACGACCAGCTTAAACATGTATCTCAACGGCCAATTGGATTGGTCGACCACGGTACCTTCTTCGGTGATTCCCGAGTTAATGGACCGCGACGACTTTTATGTTGCGCCCGCTTTGATCACTTATTTCTATCGCTTAAATGTTGAACGTCCACCGCTGGACGATGTCCATGTGCGACGAGCGTTGAACATGGCAATTGACAAGAGGTTGATCTGCGAAAAGGTCACGCGGGCGGGACAGCAGCCGGCGCGTAGCATCGTTCCGCCGGGAATCGCGGGCTACGCTTCACCCATGTGCGGCGAGTTCGATCCGGCAAAAGCGAAGCTGGAACTGGAAAAATCAAAGTACAAACGTGAAGGCAAAAAGCTGCCGAAGATCACGATCATTTATAACACCAATGAAGGCCACCGGAACATCGCGGAAGTGATCCAGCAGCAGTGGAAAAACAATCTTGGCATTGACGTGGGCTTGAGCAACATGGAGTGGGGCAGCTTTCTCGACACGGTCCATCAGACGGAGTACGCCGTTGCCCGCGCGGGCTGGATTGGCGATTACCCCGATCCAAACACATTCGTCGATATGTGGCTAACCGATGGCGCAAATAACGAAACGAATTGGAGCAGCAAGGAATACGACAATTTGGTCAATGGAGCTGCGGCCGAAACAGATCCTCAACAGCGGCTCCGCATGTTGGAAAGGGCAGAGGGCATTTTGATGGACGAACAACCCATCATTCCTGTTTATTTCTACGTGTCGGTGAATATGGCGCAGACCAACGTTAAGGGTTTTTTCGCCAACATTCAAGATTTGCATCCGCTGCATTTGATACGGGTCGAGGACTAGGCGTGGCTTTCTTTCTGTTCAAACGATTTCTCTGGATGTTGCTCACGCTGTGGGTTGTTTTCACGGTCAGTTTCATTCTGATGTATTCCGTGCCTGGCGGCCCGTTCAGCGACGAACGCAATATGCCGCCCGAGATTGAGCAGAACTTTAAGGAGCGGTACAACCTGAATGCACCGCTGCACGAGCAGTATTTCAATCAACTGGGTAACGCGATCTTCTTCGACTTTGGGCTGAGTTTCAAGCTTGGCGACTACACCGTTAACGAAGTCATCGCGCAGGGCTTTCCGGTGTCCGCATCGCTAGGCATTTTTGCGATGACTTTTGCGTTGTTTTTCGGAACGTTGGCGGGTGTGATTTCCGCGATTCGACGGAATTCGATCTTCGATTATTCTTTCATGGCCGCGGCGACGTTGGGAATTGCGGTGCCGAATTTTGTTCTGGCGAGCGTCGCCGTGGTGGTCTTTGTTTTTGGACTGAACCTTGTCCCGGCCGCGGGTTGGGGATCGCTTCAACAATTGTTTTTACCAGCCATTTGTCTTGGTGCACCGTTTGCGGCCTACATCGCGCGATTGACGCGGACAGGAATGATGGAAGTTTTGAATCGCGACTATATTCGCACCGCCTACGCCAAGGGCTTGGACGAAAAGAATGTCGTTGTGCGGCACGCGTTGCGCGGCGCCGTCCTGCCCGTGGTTTCGTACCTCGGACCGGCAACCGCTGGGATCCTGACCGGTTCGCTCGTGCTGGAACGCATCTTCGCATTGCCGGGAATGGGCAGCCACTTTGTCGAAGCCGCGACGCAACGCGATTACACGCTGGCGATGGGCATGGTGATGATTTACACCATCTTGCTGTTCGTGATGAACACGATCGTTGACATTTCGTACGCGGTGATTGATCCACGCGTCAAAATTGAGAAGCAATGACGTCCAACAAGTCAAAACCGAATGACGCACCAAACACCGGCGAGGCGGCTGCCGATGTTGGTCGGTTCGCCGCGTTGCTCGAAGAGTCGCGTGGCATCAAAGGCGTTTCGCTTTGGCAGGATGCGTGGCGTCGACTGCGCAAGAACCTCGCTGCAATGGTGTCACTCTGTCTTTTAACGGCCATTGGGTTGCTGGCGCTGCTGACGCCGTTGCTGCCTCTGCAATCGCCGTTGGACAAGGATCTGAAACAGCGTCTGTTTTTGCCGCCGAACCTTGAGGCAGTGAAACTCGGCAGTCGCGAAGGGCTCGGGTTTGAAGAGAATTCACTCGTCGCCCAACTGGGGAAATTCGAGAGGGATTCCCTCGAGCTGCGTGACAAGATTCGCAAAGCAAATCAAGATGCCCGTAAGGCACTTCAGCACGAATTGGACGTGGCCGCGGAACTTCGTGCCGCCAAATCCGATCAAGCCACCGCGCTGCAAACGCAACTCGACGCCGCCACGGAAACTCGCCGACAAATGGTCGACAAGCGTGAGCGGGCCGAAAACGAATTGGCATCGCATCTTCCCAAACATCCCTTCGAACAACTTTGGAGCAAACCAGGTTGGATGACCAGCGCTTTGATTCGAATCCGACTGGCGTTGTTCGGAGATTGGTGCATCCCTTCGATCTGCGGCACAGACTCGCTTGGTCGAGACATTCTAGCTCGCGTGTTTTGGGGTGCCCGCGTTTCCTTGATCGTGGGCATCGTCGCGACGATGGTGTCGCTGATCATTGGTGTCAGCTACGGGGCTACCGCTGGATACATTGGTGGCTTGGTCGATGACGTGATGATGCGGATTGTCGACATCCTCTATTCCATCCCGTTCATCTTTGTCGTCATTTTCATCATTACGATTTTGAAGGCCGAGGAAACCAAGGCGTATATGGACAGCCTTGGGATCGACCAAATCATGGTTTTTTATGTCATCATCGGAGCAATTTATTGGCTGACGATGGCCCGCGTCGTACGTGGACAAGTCATCTCGCTGAAGAACGAACAATTCGTCGAAGCCGCACGCACCATCGGTGCCAGCCAAACACGAATTATCTTTCGCCACCTGATTCCCAACGTCATGGGAATTGTCATCGTTTATCTGACGCTCACCATCCCGTCGGTCATGTTGTTTGAAGCGTTTTTGTCGTTCCTCGGGCTGGGCGTTGAAGCGCCGGACGTCTCCTGGGGACTGTTGGTGAACGAGGGAATCAAGGTCATCACACCCATCAAGACTTACTGGTGGCTGGTACTGTTTCCTGGATTAACCCTGACGCTGACGCTGCTGGGACTAAACTTCCTCGGCGACGGCCTTCGCGATGCATTGGACCCAAGACTAAAGAATCGCTGAGGACCTGTAAGACGGATTGCCAATCCGTCCCACTCCCACACATGTCAAAACAACTCTTACAAGTCGAAGATCTCAAAGTCGAATTCGCCACGGACGATGGAATTGTCAAGGCGGTCGACGGCGTCTCGTTCAATCTGCAGCCTGGCGAAACGTTGGGCATCGTCGGCGAATCTGGGTCGGGCAAAACGGTCACTAACCTCGCAATGATGGGGCTCGTTCCCTATCCACCGGGCCGAATCACTAGCGGCAGCGTCAAGTTTCGCGGTCAGGAATTGATCGGCAGAACAAATGACGAAATGGCGAAGATCCGCGGTAATGATATCGCCATGATTTTCCAAGATCCAATGACGTCCTTGAATCCGTTTTTGACGATCGAAGAGCAGTTGACCGAGGTCACCGTGCTGCACCTCGACCACTCGCGCGAAGAAGCCATCGAACACGCGATCAAAATGCTCGAAATGGTCGGCATCCCAGCGGCCAAGGAACGTGTGTTTGACTATCCGCATGAGTTTTCCGGCGGTATGCGGCAACGCGTGATGATTGCGATGGCCTTGTCTTGCCAACCCGATGTGTTGATCGCCGACGAACCCACGACCGCGCTGGACGTGACGATCCAAGCACAGATCCTCGACTTGATGAAGCAACTGCAAGAGGAACACGGGACGGCCATTATTCTCATCACGCATGATTTGGCAGCCGTGGCCAACATTTGCCATCGCGTGCAAGTCATGTACGCCGGGAAGATCGTCGAACGATCGGATGTCAAACCGTTGTTCGCCGACCCACGGCATCCGTACACGCTAGGCTTGCTCAATTCCGTGCCGCGTTGGGATGAACAAGAGAGCGAAATCCTCAAAGCCATCGAAGGCCAGCCACCGGATTTGACGCGACTGGGTGACGGTTGCTCGTTCGTGGACCGCTGCCCGTTTTGCACCGATCGCTGCAAGTCCGAAGAACCGCCTTTGGGCGAACGCCCAGGCTGCGGCCAGTTTGCCTGCTTCGAAAACATCGACACCGCTACGCGACACGAGGTGATTCATGAGTAGTGCCGATGTGATCACAGCAAAGTCGCCTGACACAAACAATTCGCAACCGTTGCTCGACGTGCGCAATCTCAAGGTACATTTTCCATTTCGTCGTGGCACGTTTTGGAATCCGCAGCATGGCGTGATCCGCGCGGTCGATGGCGTGTCATTTACCGTCCGGCCAGGCGAAACATTGGGACTGGTCGGTGAATCTGGTTGCGGCAAATCGACAACGGCTCGTGCCACGCTGAATCTGATATCGCGCACCAGCGGCGAAGTCCACTTCGACCAGCATCGGATCGATGGCTTGAGCGAAGTCGAAATGCAGCCGCATCGCCGCAACATCCAAATGATTTTCCAGGACCCATTCGCGTCGCTTAATCCACGAATGACGGTGGGCAACATCATTGGCGAGCCGATGAAGATCTTTAACCTGCACGACTCGCGCCGGCGTCAACTCGAAGTGATGCGGCTGATGGATCTTGTCGGATTGAATCCACGGTTTTTGAACCGCTATCCGCACGAGTTCTCCGGCGGACAACGGCAGCGAATCGGTATCGCTCGGGCGCTCGCTGTCGAACCAAAACTGATCGTGTGCGACGAACCTGTCTCGGCGCTGGATGTTTCGATTCAGGCACAGGTGATCAACCTGATGATGGAACTTCAAGAAAGACTGGGCCTCGCCTACGTGTTCATTGCCCACGATCTGGCGGTGGTGCGACACATCGCTCATCGCGTGGGCGTGATGTACATGGGGCGCATCGTCGAGCTTGCCGATGCAAAAGAGTTGTATGCAAATCCCAAGCATCCGTATACACAGGCGCTGTTGTCCGCTGCGCCGGTTCCTGATCCGGTGGTGGAGGAAACCCGCAAGCGAATCGTACTAACAGGTGAAGTGCCCCGGCCAGATCGCCGCTATCGCGGCTGCCCGTTCGCCGAGCGATGTCAGTCTGTCGAGAAGAAATGTCACAGCACGGTTCCGCGGCTGCTTGGCGAATCGCATCAGGTTTCTTGTTTGAAATATGAATGACCGGTGAATGGCTAGTACTCTGTCAACGAAGGATTTGAAGTAGCTACGCTCGCCAGAGCGTGGATTTCCGCCGTCTGGCGACGGCAGCTACTCCAAAATTCAATGTTGGCGATGGGCTATGAATTGGCCATGCGTGGGCCAAGATAGTAATTCAGCAGGCCAATCAGCTCGGCCTTATTCTCGCCCCACCGGATGTAATGTCCGCGCAGGGCCGAGAGTGGCGTCGTTTCGCTTGTCCGATCCAGGAACACGCCATCGCCGCGTATCTCGCCAACTCGGATCGACGACCAGGGAGTACGGCGGCTCCGTCCATAGACGGTTTCAATAACGCCTTTTGGACCGAACTCGTATTGAACGGGAATCCACATGCGACGCAGTGTCACGGCGCAAGCAGAGAATCCGACCAGTCCCACGACCAGATTGTTTGACGCAATCGTAATGCAAGAGGCGCCCAGCAGAACGAGCAAGATGAGCAGAATGCAGGTCGCCGGATTGTCACGAAGCGGCCAATTCACGATTTCGAGATTCGCGGGTGGCTCGTTCAGTTGCCGATCAGGTTCATACACCGTCGTGGATCGCATACTACTCATTATACTCATTTCCTTGGCGTAGGACGGATTTCCAATCCGTCCGTTCAGCTTGTCTTGGACGGATTGGCAATCCGTCCTACGTCTTGCCGTCCTCGTGGGGTGCGAATTTCGTTCGCGCCGCACCGCGAATCATGGCAAACAACGACACGTACATCACCGTTCCCAGCAAGATAACCACGGTGACGGCTACAAAAAAATAGTCGCGCAACAAAACCAGCGTCGGCGGCTCGTCGCTCTTCGCTTCGCGGCGATGGACAGGCCCCGTGCCCTCTGCCTGCCGAGCGGTTTCATCTTTCCACTGGTTCCACTGTCGCTTCGAATCGGTAGTCGAAAACTCGGTCTGAGCCCAATTCCGTAGCGCGCACAGACTGGCCACGGTGATCGCCATCAGCACAAACCACAGGACCACCGCTACGAGGCTCGATTGGGTCATGGTTTCAACAATCCCAGCGCGGCGCTAGACATCGTAGCCAAATAAACCACGCGTTTTGTGTTCATATCAATTCTCACTTACCTGTTCACTGGAGAATTATGAAGAAAATGGGGGAAACCCTGATTTTACCCATTGCGTTAACCCGATGTTCATTTAAATTTTATTCCACGTCATACGTATGGCATCGTCATGTCAGGCCCAAGCACTTATTTTGCTTGGGCCTGTTATTTTGCGCTGATGCTTTTCGACGAGCCGCTACCTCGTTTCTAGTTTTACGAAACTCACGATTTGCGGCACAAACCGGCGCAGAGCCCGCGATCGGTGGCTGAGCGCGGATTTGACCACGTCGCCAAGTTCTCCAAACGTTCGATGGTATTCGACAATCTCGAACAGCGGGTCGTAGCCGAAGCCCGCGGATCCAGATTCTTCGAATCGAATGCGGCCATGGCACGTTTCTTCACACTGTGCGACGACCTCGCCCTGCGGGGTTGCGAGCGCCACATGACAGACGTAATGGGCCGTGCGTTTCACTATCGGTGTATCACCCAAACGCTGGAGAAGATACTGGTTGTTCGATTCGTCCGTGGCGTTTTCGCCCGAGAAGCGAGCTGAATAGATGCCCGGCTGACCGTCCAAAGCGTCCACCACGATGCCGCTGTCTTCGCCCACAACCCAGTGGCCTAAATGCCGCGCTTGTTGCGATGCTTTGAGGCAAGCGTTTTCACTGAATGACTGACCATCTTCGACGACTTCGATGGCAGCGGGAAAATCCGCCAGAGTTTTGAGTTCGAACCCATGCGGGGCGAGCAATTCGAAAAGCTCGCGTCCCTTTTTTCGATTGTGAGTTCCAAGGACTAGCAGCGGCAAGGCAAGCATGACAATCGAGTACCCGATGCGAGAGCCGCGACAACACTTCGCTCTCTACTACGCCACCGCCATTTTGAAATGTCCGCTGGAGTACAGCCTTTAGGCCAGTATTTTGAAGCTGTCACTAAAACCCTCGAAGAATTCGATCCAGTGAGACAATGCTACCACTGATAGCAAAATTCGAAACTCTCGGTTTTCTTCGCTTCAAAAAAATGACAGCTTCAAAAGACTGGCCTTTAGGCTGCAATGACAGGCTAAAGTCTGGACTCCAACAACTTGGCTGCGGCATAGCGTTGCCGCCGGTACGCATCATCGGTGGCAACGGACGGCTTGAGTACTTGCACGGAAATGGGCAGGGGATCAAACGAAACTCCATCCAGCTTACGAGGGCTTATCGCGCCCGGCAAGCCCTCATACCGCTTACTCAGTTCCGTTTGCTAACCGCCCCTATTGTTCTTGGTGTCGACAACGATTCATTTCAATCGTCATGAAACTACTTTCGAGATCTGGGGTACTTCTTTCTAACACCGTCCGGTGTGCAAACGTCATCTGCCTTCCTTTCGAAGGAATTACCATGCGTTCATCTGATCGATTCGTGCGCCTCTTTTGCACGTTTGCGTCTGTTGCCGCATTTTCATTGCTCGCTGCGTGTAAACCTAACAGCTCGCCGAGTCAAGCGGACTCCGTTCAAACACCAATTCAGCAGGCGACGCAACCCTCATTGTCAAATCAAGTAGCTCAAGCAACGATCGTGTCTTCGCGATCCTTCGGTCAGCCGTCAGCCGTCGCAACCCTTGAGTTGTTTCCCAGCTACAACACGGTTGGCGTCAACGTGGCTTTGACCATTGCAGATCCGCAGAAGGACGCGTGGGCATCACTTGAGTCTGGTCCGGCAGCGGATCGATTCAAACGTGGCTTCCCGCTGTCGCGCGTCGACAACGAGTTTCAGCGATTGTCGGGTTGCATCTTTTGGTGCCAACCTGAGGCGAACTATCACGTCCGTGTTACGCTTCACGACGCGACAACGTCCGAGCTTGATGGCGTCGTACTCAACGGCAGAGTGACGACCCGGCGCAATCCCAGTTTTCCGCAACCAGAGAAGACACTGTATGTAAGCCCAGCGGGAAAAGGGAAAGCTTTCACGCGGTCGAAGCCGGGCGCATTGAAAGACGGGTTGGCAAGCGTACGTGCAGGGCAGCGGCTGATGCTGCTCGAAGGGACGTATTCTGTTGGTAATCTCAAGTTGGCGCAGAGTGGTTCAGTCGGCAAACCGATTCAGATTGAAGGAGAGACGCGCGGCAAAGTGGTCCTTGACGGGGCTCAGGCAAAACGCATTACGTGGCGAGAGTCGGCCCAGCACAAAGGGCTCTATATTGCAGATTCCGAAGCGATCAATCCGAACCTCGTCCTGGCGGACGGCAAGCGGCTTTATCCACACCAAACGCTGGATGATCTGTTGAATCACAAGATAACCGTCGGGCTCGATGTGAAAGGCCGAGTTCGATTTGATGCGGAGTTGGACGGCTTCTACCGCAACCCAAGTCAGAACCCGTTGCTCAACGGCAATTGGCGAGCGCCGCGCCGCTTGTACGTCAAGTTTCGCGACAACTCTGACCCGAACGGCAAAGCGATGGTCGTCACTCGTTTTAACCACGGCCTGACAATCGCGGGGCAATCGTACGTGACTTTAAAGAACCTGCGGTTCGCGCATTTTGGTCGTGCGCCCACCGGTGTGGCTCTTGATCTGAGGAATTGCCACGACATCGTTGTCGATCACTGCACGTTTGGCATGAACGATATTGGCATTTCGTTAAAGGACGACTGCAGTCGTATCACGATTCAAGACAGCGAGTTTTTCGACTCGATGCAGGGATACTTCGCCTGGAAGATAAAGGCGACCTACGATCTGCATGCTCCTTACTCGACCATCTTTCCGTACCTGAGCCGCATGTTAGAGCGCGGCGGCATCATCTATTCACACGGTTTTCGCGGGCGCGGGATTGTCACGCGACGCTGCCGATTTCACGACTTTGCTCAAGCCGGCCATCTTGGACCAGCGAGTTTCAACCGCCAATTTCAGGACAGCTACGAAATCGACTTTCACGACAACGTGGTATTCAACTGTACGGAAGATGGCATGGAGTTGGACGGCGACGCGCGCAACATCCGCATCTGGGGCAACACGTTTCATCACTGCAACGCCCCGCTGTCACTGGCGGTTGCCAGCGGCGGCCCGACCTACGTTCTACGAAACGTATTCCATTCGATCACCGCCGACATCTTTACAATTGTTCCCGCCGACGGCCTGAAAACCGAACCAGGACATGCATTCAAATTTTCAACCGGCGACACCAAGTCGCGCATCGGCGATCTGTTCCTGATCCACAACACGATCGACGCCGGCAACACAGCCGTTGGGTTTCATCTGACGTCGCCCGCGCGATGGAAACGGTGTTTCGCCCGCAACAACGCTGTTGTCTCGGACCTCAATCACGCGCTACAAGTGCAGACGCAAGAGCCGCTACCGATCGACATCGACTACAACGCCTATTGGACACATCGTGGCCCAACCATTGGCCACGTCGGCCCGCGCACCAGCGACTCCAAGACGGCAGTCATGATGAAAAGCATCGAACAATTCCGCAAACTCGGCTGGGAAAAGCACGGCTTGATCGCTCGCCCTGGGTTCATTGATGCTGCAAAGCACAACTACCGTCTGAAGTCACACAGCGTCTTAATCAACCGAGGCCAGCTCATTCACGGCATCAACGATCTCCACACGCCCGACTCGCGCCCGGACATTGGTGCATTCGAGTTGCACTCGAAAGAGTGATGGAAAGGGTGGCGAGACTTCGTTGGGCATGTCGTTGGGCTGCTGGTTTTTGCCTGTCGGTGCATCCCAATTCTCTGTGGCCTAGAGGCTGTACGCCAACTTGAAATGCACGCTGGCCGTCGGCGCGAGAGGGCATTACCATGTTTAGGAATCTCGTGTAGACCATCGTTACGTGAGCAAACAAGCAACGGAAACAAGCAAACATGCAGGAAGACGTTCGCCACCGCCCGGAGATTACGTCGGCCGAGGCGGTCCGGCTTGCTCGTGAGTTCTATGACATTGACGCCACCGCTCAAGAGTTGCCCAGTGAACGGGATCAAAACTTTGAGCTGCGATGTCAATCCGGGCAACAGTTTGTGCTGAAGATTGCAAACGCCGATGCGGTGCGTGGCATCTTGGATTGCCAGAACCAGGCCATGCAACGCATCGCCGAACGAAGCGGCAGTGTGATTTGTCCGACGATCTGCGAAACAGGGTCAGGGCAGCAAATCACTGAGATTTCCGGTCCGCGTGATTCGCATCATGACGTTCGATTGGTGACGTGGGTTCTAGGTGTGCCGCTTGCCAAGGTCCAGCCCCACTCGCCGGAATTGCTGCGCAATCTTGGACGTGTGCTTGGGCAGATTAGCACGGCGCTTGATGGGTTTTCGCACCCCGCGGCGGTTCGAGAGTTTCCTTGGGACCTGGCACGCGCGCGTGACGTCATCCACGAAAAGGGGGCTGTGATTTCAGATCCAAGTCGCCGAGATCTTGTCGCACATTTCGTGACGACCTATGAAAGTGCCGCAGCCGCGAGAATTGACGGACTTCGAACAAGTGTTATTCACAACGACGCGAACGACTACAACGTCTTGGTTGACGATCGACCATCGTCCAATCGCCGCGTCACAGGCCTGATTGATTTTGGCGACATGGTTTACTCCTGCACGGTCTATGAACTGGCAGTATGTCTGGCTTATGCGATGCTCGACAAGCCCGATCCGATTGCAACGGTTGCGGACGTCGTCGCGGGCTATCATGAGATATTTCCGCTAACCGATACGGAGATCGAAGTATTGTTTCCGCTGGCATGCATGCGACTTTGTACGAGCGTTTCAATGTCCGCGTATCAGCGGCAACTCGCTCCCGATAACGAATATCTTTCAATCAGTGAAAGGCCTGTGTGGCAACTCTTGGAGAAGTTGCGACAAGTTGAACCGTCCCGCGCGATGGATGCGTTTCGGCTGGCTTGTGCAGCGGCGGCGTATCCTGCATCGGCCGGCGGTCCGAGTTTCCCAACCGATGCTGAAATGCGCCCCGATGAAATACTCGCCAGGCGTCAAACGCTGCTTGGCAAGTCGCTGGGCGTGTCGTATCGCAGCCCCTTGAAAATTGTCCGTGGTCGCGGCCAGTATCTTTATGACGATGCAGGCAACGAATATCTGGACTGCGTGAATAACGTCTGCCACGTCGGCCATTGCCATCCACATGTCGTCGCGGCGGCAACGCGCCAGATCGCGACGCTGAACACCAACACGCGATATCTGCACGAAACGATCGTGCGGTATGCCGAGCGGCTGACGGCGACGTTGCCCGATCCGCTTGCGGTTTGTTTTTTCGTCAATTCTGGCAGCGAGGCAAACGACCTGGCTTTGCGTTTGGCCCGCTCCCACACGGGCGGAACCGAAATCGTCGTTGTGGACGGGGCGTATCATGGCAATCTGTCGTCGCTCATCGACATTAGCCCCTACAAGTTCGACGGTCCTGGTGGTCGGGGTGCGCCATCTTTCGTTCACAAAACGGTAGTGCCCGACGCCTATCGTGGACCCTACAAATACGACGATCCGGACACCGGCCGCAAATACGCCGAGCACGTGCAAACCGAACTGCGTCGCTTGTCCGTGCCAGGCGTTGGCCAGTCGCGTCGCCAGGTTGCGGCATTCATTTGCGAGTCGTTGCTGAGCTGCGGCGGTCAGATTGTTTTGCCCAAGGGCTATCTCCGCGAAGTCTACGATCACGTTCGCGCCGCGCAAGGCGTCTGCATCGCCGATGAAGTACAAGTGGGATTCGGCCGAGTTGGTTCGCACTTCTGGGGTTTCGAAACTCAGGGCGTCGTGCCGGATATCGTCACGATGGGAAAACCGATCGGCAACGGACATCCACTCGGCGCGGTCGTGACAACGCCTGAGATCGCCGAGTCGTTCGCCACTGGGATGGAGTACTTCAACACCTACGGCGGCAATCCGGTGTCATGCGCGGTGGGACTGGCAGTGCTTGAAACCATCAAAAGCGAACGGCTCCAAGATCACGCCGCCCAGGTTGGCAGCGAATTGAAGGCAAGCCTGACACAACTGATGACGAAACACTCAGTCATTGGCGACGTGCGAGGCCTGGGCTTGTTCTTGGGAGTCGAGCTGGTGCGCGATCGAGCCACGCTGGAACCAGCAGCCGACCTTGCCAGCCACATCGTCGAACGAGCAAAAGACGAGGGCATCCTGCTAAGCACCGACGGTCCACTGCACAACGTCCTCAAGATCAAGCCGCCGCTCCCCTTCTCGCTGGACAACGCCGCCCGCCTGGTCGCCACCATCGATAAGATTCTTTCGAAAGACCGTAACGAATAGGATTTCACACAATTGTGCGACGATCAGGCTCGCAACACCGGGCAAGTTTCGGCGCGGACTTTGCGAGCATCCCCACGGGCATCTAAACTACAATCCTATTGAAACATTATCTTTCCCCATCAGTCGAAGCGAACGAAATGAAACTTGATCTTGTAACTCCAGCCACGTCCCTCATGCTTATTGTTGCGGTTTGCATCGTCGTCACTCCAATCGAAGTCTTGGTCTTGTTGTCGAGCACGGCGTCGCTGTCTGCCGCCGATTCTGTTCGTCCTAATGTGATTGTCATCTATACCGACGACCAGGGTTATGGCGATGCGAGTTGTCTAAATCCGGAAGCTAAATTCAAAACACCTAATTTGGATCGCCTGGCACGAGAGGGAATCACCTTTACCGACGGGCATTGTTCCGACACGGTATGCACGCCTTCTCGCTATGGCTTACTTACCGGGCGCTACAGTTGGCGCACCGAACTCAAGCGAGGTGTATTCGGTGCCGAGCGCCCCTGCCTGATTGCTGAGGGGCGAATGACCCTGGCTTCGCTGCTGCGCGATCACGGCTACCAGACCGCCATGGTTGGGAAGTGGCATTTGGGAATGGACTTTCCGGGTGATCGTAACACGCGGGACTGGAGCCAGCCGGTCAAAGACATGCCGCTGGACAAGGGCTTCGACTATTTCTGGGGCATTCCGGCTTCTATGAACTACGGAGTGCTGGCCTGGTTCGAGGGGCGTCACGCTAAGGTCCCGCCGACGCAATACACCCAAAAGAAACCAAACAAGATTGCGCTCTCCGATTACCGGATCATGCCACCGTACGATAAGACCGCGAAGGTGGCCCCGGCAGACCAGGTCAAAAGCAAGCTCGAAGTCGCACCCGACTTCATCGACATTGAATGCTTGGACCGATTTACCACCAAGGCCATCGAATGGATGAGGCAGCGGGACAGGAACAAGCCGTTTTTCCTCTATTTGCCGTACACCTCGCCGCACAAGCCGGTCATTCCGATGAAACGATTTCGCGGCCAGGGCAAAGCCGGTGCCTACGGGGAATTTATGATCGAGACCGACTGGCACGTCGGGCGAATCCTCGAGTTCCTCGATCAAGAACGGCTGGTGGAAAACACCCTGGTCGTATTCACCAGCGACAACGGCCCTGAGAACACCTGGAAGCAGCGTGCGTCGAAGTTCAGTCATCAGAGCAATGGGCAGTACCGTGAGGGAAAGCGATCCATTTACGAAGGCGGGCACCGGGTACCTTTTTTCATTCGCTGGCCAGCAGGCATCACTAAGCCGGGGCTGAAATACCATGGACCGGTGTGTCAGACCGACCTGCTGGCCACCTTCGCCGAAATGCTAGGAGTGAAGCTGCCAGCGGGCGCGGGAGAAGACAGCCAGAGTTTGTTCAGAGTATTGACGGAAGGCACGACTCTGAAACGCGTGCCGATGATTCATCACAGCAGCAGCGGAGGTTTCGCGATTCGCGAGAGTAAGTGGAAACTCGTCATGGGAACTGGGAAACGCAAGCAGCGGGAATTGTACGATTTGTCCTCCGATCCTGGTGAGTCCAATAACGTGATTGCAAAGCACCCTGATATTGCGAAGCGGCTGGAAGGGACACTTACTCAAATCGTGGTGAACGGCCGGAGTACGCCCGGTGATCCGGCTTCGAACGATACCGAGTACTGGATCGACCTCTTTTGGATGGATGAGAACGACTACCTTCGTTGAGCGATGTGTCAGAGAATACAAAGAACCGGTACGCGTAGGCTGGGACTTCGTCCCGAACGGATATCCGAACAAAGGGTCGGGACGGAGTTCCAACCTACGGATCTTTCACAACCTGGATCCGATCAAGTGGTCGAGTGGGACTGAATTGTCCCAACTGATTCGAAGTTCGTTTGACTCTAAAGTTGCTCACGCGCGCCGATAGCGAGCAAGAGGCCGCGCACAGCCCAGAGCCGGAAACGACGATCGATATTGGCGAACAGGGT
>CAYFJO010000012.1:54758-64351 GCA_964343305.1 uncultured Pirellulaceae bacterium
TCAGGATTTGACAGAAACGAAAAAAGCATCGAAAGTTAGAACAGCAAGTGCCATTCTTCCCGATGCTCTTTCAACTGACGGAGTTACCCGGCAAGGACTTGAACCTTGAATGAGGGAACCAAAATCCCTAGTGTTACCAATTACACCACCGGGTAATTCGAGGTAATAGCTTACGAACTCTTTGCCTGTTTCACAACCGCGAATGAAAGCTGTTCCAACTCGATCGCCAAATCCACACCAATGACGCTGACGGACTCGGGCACAGCCAGCGTCACGGGGGCGAAATTCAACATTCCTGTGATTCCCGCGGCGACCAATTGGTCAGCCACCGATTGGGCCTGCAGGGCGGGAACTGCGATGATCGCCATGTTGATGCTTCGCGACTGGATAAAGTCCGGCAACTCATCAAACCGATAAACATGGATTCCTTCGATGGACGAACCGATCCTCGTTTCATCGATATCAAACGCCGCCGCAATGCGAAACCCCTGGTCGTCAAAGCCCTTGTAGCCCAACAAGGCACGGCCCAGGTTTCCCACGCCGATCAGAACGACCGGCCACTCTCGATCCGTACCCAGTATTCGCTTAATCTCGTCAATCAACTCTTCACAGCGATAGCCCACGCCTGGATATCCGAATTGGCCAAAGGTGGTCAAGTCTTTTCGGACCTGAGCGTCCGAAAACCCCAACACTTGACCAAGTGCAGTAGAACTGACCGTCTCCTTGCCGTCGCGTACGAGGTGTTGCAATTCACGTAGGTAGAGACTGAGGCGGCTGATGACCGCCTTGGGTGGCGACGGCAGTTGCTCGCTGCCATCCGGTGGCAAGTTGTCGTTCGAGTCGCTCATCCGTCCTGCTGGGTTCTGGAGGCGTCATCAATTCTCGCGATTCAATTCCCACAACGCAAGTTAATGTGGGCAGGCGGACGTAAGTCACAAAGAACTCTGAAGAACGTAAAAAACGGGCTCGAATTTCTTTCGAAATCCGAGCCCTTCGTGTTCTCGTGAAAGATCAGTTGGTGATCCTTACGAGGTCGGTGGCTTGCCCAATCGGCAACCCGCCGGCTGCCATGTCAGGCAGTGCCACCTCGTTGGCTAAAACAGAAATAATTCACTGAACCACCTCCTTCCCACTAGTTTTCTCCCGCTTCGATCGCTGTAGCCAAGATGCGACCTCTTCGCGAGCTTCTAGTCCGTCGCACTGCGTTCGTGCGACACGATATCTTTATATTCGCAGAAACGCCGCGAACTTCAAGAGTGATTGTGATAGCAAACGGACAGCAATTTTGCGCGTGGGTTCGGGGAAAATATGGATGAATCCCGGAGGAAAACTTCGTAACATATGGCTGTACCATTATTTCGGATTGCAGGAGCTTGACACATGACACCCGCGGATTTCAAAGATCGGCTGCTCGAAGGACTCGGCGGCGATTGGCCGGAACCTTGCCCGCTCAGCGCCAAGGTCGAAGAAACGACCCAGCACGAAGGCTATCGAATCGAACGCGTGACGTACGAAGTCGAGCCAAAGGATCGTATCCCCGCGCTGCTATTAACCCCTGATGGAGTTAGCAAATCCAAACCCGCTCCAGGCATTTGCATTTGGCACCAACACGCCGGCCAATGGCATCTGGGCAAGAGCGAGCCGGCAGGATTGGCTGGCAACGAAATGCATCACACCGGGGCTGCTCTGGCGAAAGAAGGCTACGTGGTTTTGTGTCCCGACGCACTTGGCTTCGAGGAACGAGAAAAAGGTTATCGCCAAAAAGGCCGGAATCTTGAGCGGTTTTTGTTCTTGAAGTACGTCGTCGAAGGAAAGTGCATGGCGTGGAAAAACATTCTCGATATGCGACGAGCCGTCGACTATCTCGCTGGTCGCCAGGAAGTCGTTGCCGATCGACTTGGTTGCTACGGACACTCGATGGGCTCGACGCACACCTGGCTTGTCGGTCCGTGGGAACCGCGCCTGAAGGCGCTGGTTGGGAACTGTTGCTTGCCCACGTATGCTGGCATCCATCGCGAGAACATGTTGCATTGTTTTCCGAATTTCGTACCGGGCATTTATCAATTCGGCGACACGCCGGACATCGCCGCATCAATCGCGCCGCGTGCGCTGCACATGAATTTCGGCGACAAGGACGGCGGCAGCCCGATCGATGAGGTGCGCCGCGGCGTCGAGGTGATCAAACGGCAATACGAATCGATGCATGCCGAAAAGAATTTCAGCTATTTCATCGAAAAGGACACGGGGCATGTGCTGAGCCAAGAAATGTGGCGCCGGACGAAGGCATTTTTTGAAAAGCACCTGCGTGCGTAGTCTTCCAGCGCACTATGGTGGGAACTCATTCCTTCGCGGACCAGGAGATGGATTTGCCGTCTGAATCAAACCAAACCTGGCGTCGAATCTCGTCGGTTTTCAGGCCCAGAGCTTTGGGGCAAGAAACGCCTGGCAATACGGCCACTTCATACAATTCGTCCACCACACCTTCAATCCGCAACCAATGCACAGCGTCACCACTTCGAGTATCCACCACCAGGACGCCACACCGACTGGTCGCTCCGCGTTTTTCTAGTTGTTGGTCCAGCGGCAGCCCCATAAACGTCTGCTCATGTCGTGGCCTGGACAGCCCGACGATGGCGTAGTGATCGACAAACGCCAAACCGCGTGCATAGCCTGGACAGAACGCAACGGACTCCCAGCTTCCCGTGGCGGGGTCAGCGATTCCAAGGTCGCCGTTTCCCGAATTCAAAAACCACAGCTTGCCATCGACCATGCGGGGCGAGTGCGGCATGGACAATCCATCGACGACAATCGCATCGCTGGTGACATCCACGATGCAGCCACCTCCCTCCCGCTGGTCTCGCCACCCGTCTCCTACGTCGGATTTCGCGCAGGCAGAAACATACTTGGGCTGACCATCCAACATCGCCAGCCCGTTCAAGTGACAGCGATCTTCGGCAGCCAGTTTGCTAATGAACGGCGGTTGCCAAAGCGGCTTGAAGCTCCGGCGATCGCTGACAGTGGCCAGACAGCTAAACAGCGTGTTGACAAACACCGGCAAACCGGTCGAATCAATCGCGATGTCATGGGCATCGATGTCGCCCGTCGTGTATGCCACCTGAGGGACATAGAGGCGATCGTAATCACCCCCGCTACCTTCGCCCGCCAGCACATCTTCGAATCGCCAGACTTGAAACTGCGATGTCATCCAGATCGTCCGAGCATCCGACCACAAGCCCATGCAGCGGACAAAAGTCCGTTCGAAGGCCGACAGACGTCCATCCGGCTTTACTCCGATCAGAATCAGCTTGCCCGACTGGTAGGTCGTGATCGCCAGGCTTATTTGCTGGCCCGCGAGCCATTCGATGAAATGACGCGAGGCACTGATCTGAAATCCGGTGGGTGGCTGTGTGCTCATTTTGCCTCCGATCGCGTCCGCGTCGCAAAGGTCGAAACGTCGGGATGTTTCGTCTAAAACCTATTGAAATAGGAATGCGGTTCATAGCCCCAAGTTTAAGGCAAGCGGCAGGAAGTGACTCACCAATAGGACGGTTTTTCAAACCGTCCCACGGTAGTTTTTCACCGGCCGTTCGCCGAATGAACTGATCACTGGCCGCCATTTGCCGTTGCCACGGCTTTTTCACCCGCTATACTCTAGGGTTTCAATCCTTGGTTTCAGAGACACCGGACGACAGGTGGAATGATGGCTCGCACTTGTGAAATTTGCGGAAAGAAATCTCAAATGGGCAACTCCGTGGAAACACGGGGTAAAGCAAAGTATTTGGGCGGCGTAGGGACGAAGATTACCGGAATCACGCGTCGAAAATTCAAGCCCAATCTCCAACGTGTGAGAATCACCACCAAAAGCGGTGCCACAAAGACCGCGAAGGTTTGTACGCAATGCATTCGTAGTGGTGCGGTTCGCAAAGTGGTCCGTCGCAAACCTTTTCAGGTGCCGGCTGGTCAGGCTGAAAAGAAATCCTAGGATGCGCTCTCTTGCGGCACATGGTTTGCCTCGCCGCACAACTCAATCATGAGCCTCTCTCGCGAAGATGTCGAAAAAGTTTCGTTGTTGGCTCGGTTACAACTGAGCGACGATGAGTTGGATGTGATGACCGGCCAGTTAGCCCAGGTGGTTGACTATTTCGAACAATTGAACGAACTGGACACCGACGGCATCGAGCCGATGGCCCACGCGGTCGAGATCGCCAATGTTTTCGCCGCGGACGAGTTTCGACCCAGCTACGACCGGGAAGTAGTTTTGGCAAACGCTCCCAAACGCGATGAAGAGTGTTATCGTGTCCCCGCGGTGCTTGGTGATTGAGGATCATGCAAGGACTTCCGAAGTTTCCAAAACTTCGAAAGTCTCCAGCGCAAACAAACATCATGTCCGTGCTAGAATCCACCGCGACCGAACTTCTCGAACAGCTTGAAGCGGGCAAAATCGCGTCGGCTGAAATCACGGACGCTTGTCTCAAGCAAATCGAAGCACACAATCAGGACGTGGGTGCATTTCTTCGATTTGATCGCGATGCCGCGATACAGCGCGCGACCGAGATTGACGAACGCCGAGCGGCGGGGAAAGATGTTGGCCGGCTGGGCGGACTACCCGTTGCGGTAAAGGATGTGCTTTGTACGAAAGGCGAGACCACAACTTGCGCATCGCGGATATTGGAGAAATTTGTTCCTCCCTATGACGCGACCGTCATCGAGAATCTGAAGAACGCCGATGCCGTGTTGATCGGGAAGACCAACATGGACGAGTTTGCCATGGGAGGGTCAACGGAAAACTCGGCGCTGGGCAAAACTTGCAATCCTTGGGACACTCAACGAATTCCAGGTGGGTCAAGCGGCGGAGCGGCGGCTTGTGTTGCGGCGGACATGGCACCCTTATCCATCGGCACAGACACGGGCGGCTCAATTCGACAGCCAGCCGCGTTGTGTGGCGTGTCGGGAATGAAACCAACGTACGGCCGCGTCAGTCGCTTTGGCTTGGTCGCGTTTGCAAGCAGCTTGGATCAAGTCGGACCGTTGGCTCGAACGGCGGAAGATGTTGCGTTGCTGCTGGAAGTGATTGCCGGACATGATCACAACGATTCGACGTCGGCAGCCACCAATCTTCCGCTCTACACCGAATCCGTGGCCGAGCCGCTTCAAGATCTAAGAATCGGCCTGGTGAAAGAACACTTTGGCGATGGATTGGACGACGAAATCAACGCGGCAGTTCGTGAGGCGGTGAAAGTCTACGAGTCGCTTGGTGCCACCGCAAAAGAAGTTTCGTTACCGCACAGCAAATATGCCATCGCCACGTACTACATCATCGCGACCAGTGAGGCATCCAGCAATCTCGCTCGATATGACGGGGCTCATTACGGCTATCGCACCGACGAAAAAGAAATGCTCGCGGAGCTTGCCGCCGAGCGTAAAGCAAACGCATCGGACGACCTCGATACGCCGCTGATTCGTATGTATCGCAAATCGCGGGCGGAAGGATTCGGCGCGGAGGTCAAGCGACGCATCATGCTGGGGACGTACGCACTCAGCGCAGGTTACGACCACGAATACTACTTGAAAGCGCTGAGAGTCCGGCGATTGATCCGCCAAGACTACGACGATGCGTTCAAGCAGGTCGACTTGATTGTCGGCCCCACGACACCTTCGCCAGCCTACAAAATCGGCGAGAAGGTGAACGATCCGTTGTCGATGTACTTGGAAGACTTGTACACGGTCAGCGCAAATCTTGCCGGAATCGGCGGGATGTCGATCCCCTGTGGTCTGTCCTCGTCCAACCTGCCGATCGGTTTGCAGTTGCAAGCTCCGCCTTTTGAAGAAGAGCGGTTGTTACGTGCGGCGTATATGTTCCAACAAGAGACCGACTGGCACACACGACGGCCGACTCTAAAGAACCCATGAGCGACAAACCTTACGAAATCATCATCGGCCTTGAGGTTCATGTTCAGCTTCAGACGAACTCGAAGTTGTTCTGCCGATGCAGCACGCGGTTCGGAGCGTCTCCCAACACGCAAACATGTCCCGTGTGCACGGGGATGCCTGGCTCGCTGCCCGTGATGAATCGTAAAGCGTTTGCCCTGTCGCTGAAAACGGCCGTGGCGCTGAATTGCGAGATTCCCGAATTTACCAAATGGGATCGCAAGCAATACTATTATCCGGACTTGCCCAAAGGCTACCAAATCAGTCAGTTCGATCTACCTTTGTCTCAAAACGGCTGGCTTGAAATCAGCGACTCGAAGGGCGCGTTTGAGCCCAAAAAAGTCGGCATCACTCGGGCGCACCTCGAAGAAGATGCCGGCAAGAGTATGCACGACGAAGCGACGGGCAAGGCCGACAGTCGGATCGACCTGAATCGCACTGGCACACCGTTGTTGGAAATCGTCAGCGAACCTGACATGCGATCGCCACAGGAGGCTCGTGCGTATTTGACCGAGTTGAAGTTGCTGCTCACGTATCTGGGCGTCTCCGACTGCAACATGCAGGAAGGCAGCCTGCGGGTCGACGCGAACATCAACTTGCACCTGGAAACCGACGACGGCAAGATCGCGACGCCCATCGTGGAAGTCAAAAACATGAACAGTTTTCGTGCCGTCGAGCGTGCCTTGGTTTACGAGGCCGAGCGGCATTACGAAATCTGGCAAGAAACGAAAATCAAACTCGGCGACAAAGGCGGTCATAAGACGACACGCGGTTGGGACGACGCAAATCAACGCACATACGTGCAGCGCGAAAAAGAAGAGTCGAGCGACTACCGCTATTTTCCGGATCCCGATCTGGTTCCGGTGATCGTGAAAGCAGACGAAGTCGAGACCGTCCGCGGCAACCTCGGCGAATTACCGGCGGCTCTTCGCGATCGGATGCAACACGAATACAAAATCGATGCTTACGATGCGGACGTCATCGTCAACCAGGGCCGCGCGCTCGTCGATTATTACATCGAACTCGCCGAAACATCTGGCAACCCCAAACGAGCCAGCAATTGGATTCAGCAGGACGTGATGCGAACGTTGAACGAAGAGGAAATTGGCATCGACGAATTCGCAATCTCTGCAAAGTCGTTAGCCGAACTACTCAAGGCGATCGACAACGGCGAAGTGGACAACACACGCGGCAAAGACGTCTTCGCCGAAATGTTGAGTTCGGGCAAATCCGCGGCCAAATCGATGAAGCAACTAGGCATTGAGAAGATCGACTCGTCGGCACTCAGCGACCTTTGCCAGGAACTGCTGGATGCGAATCCAAAAATCGTGGCCGACGTGAAATCGGGGAATCAAAAGGCCGTCGGTGCCCTGATCGGCCAAGCGAAGAAGAAAAACCCCAACGTCAATCCAAACGACATTCGTAATCTTTGCTTGGAATTGATCGAGGGAATGTAAATTGTTGCTTCTTCGTCCACGGAAAGGCAACAATGATTTGGACAACCACGTCTTGATTGGGCACAATAAACGAAAGGATTTACCACAATCTCATCCTTTCGAGGAGATCCCTCATGCGATTCTCAGAACTCTTTATCATGCTGGCCGCGGCTTCTTTGATCGTTCTAACCGTCGAAGTTCGCGCGGACGAGCCCAACGCCGAGGCGAAGAAAGAGGTCAAGTCCGACGAAGACCAGAAGGAAGTCAAAAAGAAGCCGAAGCCCAAAATCACCGTCTCCAAAGAAACGACCTACATCGAAGGGCCGCTCACGGACGATGGATACGTTGATTACGCCGAGGCCTTGAACCAATACTTGTCCAAGGGAGTCACGCCACAGAACAATGCGGCCGTGCCATTCTCCCGCGCACTCGGGTCCAACGGCAGCGAGATGCGCAACATGACCGACGAATTCAAGAAGGAATTCTACAAGCGGCTGGGAATCGAGGCTCCACCAGAGAAAGGAGACTACCTCGTGTCGCTTGCGGATCTTGCGGACCTGCTGGAAGTCAAAGTCGAACGTGTGAATGACGAGCAAGGGCGAACAACAGAAGGGCCTTGGGCAAAAGAAACTCTGCCGACCATGGCGCGATGGATCGAAGTCAACGAAAAACCGTTAGCCTTGATCACGGAAGGAGCCAAACGCTCGCGTTGGTACATGCCGCTCGTTGATGAGGACGAGGACACGATGATCGTTGCCTTGCTGCTGCCGACCGTGCAAAGCGCGCGTTCCGTTTCTCGCGTGTTGAACGCGCGTGCAATGAACCGATTGCACGACGGCGACGTCGAGGGCGCCTGGGAGGATCTGATGACGATCCATCGCTTGGGGAGACACGTCGCTGAAGGTTCCACGTTAATCGAACGTCTTGTCGGTGTTGCACTGGAAGGCGTCGCGTGTGGCGGCGATCGGATCGTCGCTCAAAGTGGGCAACTCATGACAGCGCAGGCCTTGAAGTTCCGTGCTCAGTTAGAAGAATTGCCCCCAGTTCCACGGATGGCCGACGCAATCAACTTGGCCGAACGATACTTAATGCTGGACGCTTGCGTTCATCTGGCACGCCAAACTCCCGGCGCAAAAGAAATCCTAGACATCGATGTCGACGGCGCGGCCGAGGTTTTGGCATCGCTGCTTTCCAAGACGTTGATCGATTGGAATGAGCCCATGAAGATGGGCAACAAGTGGTATGACAAGTTGGTCGCGGCAGGACGCTTGCCGACCTACCTCAAGCAAAAGGCCGCGATGGAGAAGATCGACGAGGAGCTAAAGAAGTTGGTGGCACGGGCCAAAGACCCGAAAGCATTCGCGATTAAGTTCTTTCTCACAGGATCACCACGCAAGGCGGTGGGTCGCCAAATCGGTACCATTTTAATCTCGCTTCTGTTGCCGGCGGTGAACGCGACGATCGAAGCGGAGAATCGAATCGATCTGGAGCGAGCCATGACCGGCGTCACGCTGGCTCTGGCGGCGTACAAGAACGATCACGGCCGCTATCCCGATTCGTTGGACAAGCTCGCGCCAAAATACATCGCTAAGATTCCACTGGATTCGTATGTCGAAAAGCCGCTCGTGTATTCAACAACACCAGATGGCTACTTGATGTACAGCGTCGGCCGGAATCAAGCAGATGAAGAAGGAAACGGTTGGTGGGAAAATCGCCGGGACGGTGACGATCTTGCCGTTCGATTCCCTCGCGCGAAGAGAAGCGACGAATAGAAATGGACACGGACGACGGACCGTTCTATTGCCTTGCTTGTCCGCATTGCGGGAAAGATGCGATTTGTTCATTGTTAGAAATGATAACGCGATTGCGCGACGGCGGAATGCTGCGTCGCGCTGCCAAACCCGAGACCGCACTGGTCGTCGAGTTATTCACTTCGTCCGCCGCGGTGTTCAACTGTGAGGGCTGTGGGCATGCCGGTTTGACGGTCCAGCCGGCGGACATTGACGACGACTGGGGCGAGGGACCGAAGTGTGAAGTGTGCGGCTGTGCGATTCCAGCCGAGCGCCTGCAAGTCTTTCCAGGCACGCGACGATGTGTTCCCTGCCAGGCATCGGGCGCTCAGCCAGATGTACGCGAAGCTGCCGATTTCTGCACTTATTGTGGCGGGTTGATGACGATGCGTCAGTCTGGTGCAAGCGGGATCACGCGTTATAAAATGGTGTGCTCCGA
>CAYFJO010000013.1:0-2926 GCA_964343305.1 uncultured Pirellulaceae bacterium
TCACAGTCGCCTCATCATCGGCAGCAAACGCCAATCGTGGTTCCCATTCACCACCGGCGGTCGAAGTCACTTGAATCTCTTGAGACCAGCGATCTGTGATGGAATCGTAATAACGAGCAAAAATGTCTCCCGTCGCACCTCGCAGTGATTGCCAGGCGACCCAAACACGGCCCCGCGTGTCGGTAGCTGCATCACAGAAGATGTCATTACCACGTGAGTCAGCGACGGAGATGGTCTTCGTTTGTATCTCGCCATCAATAACTTGTCGCGCATGCAGGTTCCAAACCTCGTTCTCGTCTAGCTGAGACCACACGGCCCACAAGGCGCCCTTTCCATCGCAGGTAATACGTGGCTGCTGGACTAGTCCGCGTGACGACAAGCTTCCGATCACCCGCAATTCGGCATCCGTATGTTGAGCCAGCATTAGCTGATCGGCCTTTCCGTCGTATGCGATATAAACCACCCACGGCGTTCCATCACGATCGAGGCACATGTCGGGATAGTCTTGCTGAACGTCGGCGTTGGAGAGCGCCGTAGTTTCGATGGGCGATGTAGATGCTTCCTGACCTAAAGATGTTTGGACGGCAAAAACAATCAGCAAGGTCGAGCACCAAACAGCGTAAGGTGTAAATTGACGCATGGCGGATCCTATTCTGTATTAGGGTTCAAGTGTCGAAACGACATCGGTGTGCCGAATTTGTAGGATGTGCAACAGTTGGATTATAAACGTGTCGGACAAGCGATTCCATGATCCCCGCAGTATGGTGGTGTCCTAATTGCGTGTGGCTCGCAATCGTGGCTGGGGCTTCCAGCCGCACATAATTAGGACACTCCCAGATTATGAGCCAGATTGAACCCCTTGGAAAAGATTTTTCGTTACAATAAATGGGGAGTAATGAAACGGCAAAATGTATCAGTCAATTTGAATCCGTCCCTACAGAAGATGATTATGAAATCCTTCAAGCTTTTTGCGATTGCGTCTCTTGTGTTCGTCCTTGCCGTCCAAAACAAATTGCACGCGGACGATGCCAATGTTTCGCAGCAAATTGAAAACGACGACCAAACATCGACGGCTCCGTTGTCCGCGGCCGAGTTGAGAGAGAAACTGGCACGCGGGCGCCTTGAAAAGAAAATTGAGTCGCTATTTCGCCGGTCGAAGTTCGTCAAGAGTGGCGATCGGCCACACATCGATGATTACTTCGTTGTTGCCAAATTCCAGATGCCATTGCAAACGCGCGAAGCCGAACTGCGTTTTGAAGTTACTCAAGGTATGAAGGAATCGTCAATCAAGATGGCGGATTATCTTGTCGCGACTCCAATGGATCAAGTTCGTGACTTTCGTGTGTTGACACGGTTCAAGTCACCCGATGAAGCGGAACAGGGCGTCCAATTCGTACGAAAACAATACGACGAATTCAAAGAATACCAGGCCCGCATGATGCGCAGTATGCAACAGGCAAGGTCGATGCGGCGCTGCTGACGATAGCGACGGCTCGGCTGTGGTTCGCAGTCAGTTCTTAAGCTGGTAGATCATCGAGCGATCTTTAGCACGTCACGTATCAACGTTGACATCTCTGAGCGGATTTTCGATTCGGCGTCAACTTCCAAGAAACTGGATCGGGCGGGCCACGTTTCGTAGCCGCCAAGCTCGTGTTGCTCTCGTGTTGGTAAATAACCGCCGTAACCGTTGGCCAATTCGATGCTGAATGTGAGCCGATGTGCACTGTCTTTCTTGATGGCAAGACCTGTTTCAGCAAAGACTTCGCAGGGAATGGCCGAAATGACAACTTCTCCAATGCGAATCGCCTGCAACTTGATCTTCACTGTTTCAGTATATTTTTCCAGGTGCAACGCTTCCTGAGCGTATATCTTTGACCAGCGATGAGGATGCGGGCCATCGGGATTCGCTATAACATCCTTGGCCCACGCCAGCCGATCTTGGTGAGGCCGCCGGACGGAAAGGTTTAGCTCGGATTCCTGCATAGATAGCGTCACGTCCGATCGGTATTTGATCGCTTCCATGACCTTCTGCGTATCGTTTGCCAGAATACGCGCCGACACTTTCATCCATTCGAAGGGCGCGTACGCTTTGCCGTTCCGATGAATCGACCCCGTGTTGCCGCTCGTTCCGTTGGACATGATACCGACAAACGGCGGCCTGTCTTGGCCCGAGTACAATTGGCTTTCCAGGGCAGCGGCGTAATGACCAAAGTAGTCCGCGCTCACCAGACCGCGACGGTAGCCGCCACAATAATGCACGCTGAAGTTGCCCAGCACTGCCATTGGTTTGCCGTCCGCATGTTGAATCGAAAGAACCGAAAACTGTGGATCGACGGGTCCAGCGGGTTTGATCACGGCTGAACTGCGTCCAGCGACCGATTTGATTCGTTCTCCAGCCTCTCCGAACGGATTGACGCCCACGCTTCCGGGCTCGCACAAGAAACGGCGGCAACGGACAAATTCGGGTTTAACAAAGTAGCCGAATCCAATCCGCGCCGGGGCGAGGTTTTTTTCGGCTTTAATCACAGCATCTGCGATGCGTTGACTCAAGAATCGATGGTACTCATCGTCCAGCCGTTCGGTACCAATGTGAACGGCACGTACCGCCGCGTGAGTATGAGTCGCTGCCATCAATATACGATTGACGGACAAGCTCGCTTGTTCCTGCACCATCTCTTTGGCCGCGTCGAACACATCGCGTCCAATTATGCATGCATCGCAAATCACAATGGCCAGTCGGGTCGTGCCATCGTCGAGCACGATTGCGCGGGCATACAGCCGGTCGTGGATGCCGGTCACGGGGCCATTCTTGCTGATGGGGCCGTCCAGCGACACGCCATTCTTCGGAGTGATGTCGGCCGTGGCAGCTCCGGCGCGAAATGTCAACTTTGTTTCGCTACGAAGCTGGCCGACCGAGAGACCGAAC
>CAYFJO010000013.1:3026-27923 GCA_964343305.1 uncultured Pirellulaceae bacterium
GGCGCGAAATGTCAACTTTGTTTCGCTACGAAGCTGGCCGACCGAGAGACCGAACACGCATGCGCAGAACGAACTTAACAGCAAGAATCTCATTTGGCACTTTGTATTTTCGTTTTGCATGGTAGCCACACTTTGTCCGCTTGTGTTTCAGAGGTTTCGCGATTTTCGGCCAGCAAACGTCGAAAGCGAGCCTGTTTGTCAGTGCTTCGTCACTTGCGTCACATTTGGTCGATTCTACTCGTTTTCCAACTGAAAACAGCGCCCACATCCGCGGAAAAATCTGACCCCCGCCACGACTGGGCCCCCAACAACCAAACGCCGAGAGTGTGACACTCTCGGCGCTTTGTTTGAAACTACCGCGATGCGCGTTGTTACCATCCGAATCGAATCGAGAATCGATCGTTTCCAACGCGGATGCCATTGCGTCCGTGTCCGTAGTGGCCATGTCCATGTGGTCGAGGCACGATGACATGATGCCCGTGACCGTGGTGTGGATCCGTCAGTTGCGCGATGTCATCTTGCAGGTGGTGCAGCGAGTCTTCCATGGCGGTGAGTAGTGTGTGAATGTGAAAAGTATCGCCGTGGATGTGTCCACCGTGCGGATGGTGGTTGACATGTGATACAAGATTCTCGAGGTGATGGAATTTCCGATCCAAACTGTTGACGTCAGACTGGATGTGATGGACGCTGCTGTGATGGTGGACCAAGTCATGAATGTGGGCCGCGAGACGGTAGATTTCGTAGGTGTCGGAAATCATGTGACGGTAGTCGCCGGTATGACGGTAGTGGTGTCGAACTTCGCCAATCATTTGAGCAGCTTGGCGTTGAAGGCTAAGAGCCAAGTTGTCGAGGTGGCGGAAATCGGCGGCGTCGGCGTTTTGACTGAACATCCCACCTGAAACAAGTGTGACGATCATTGCGGCGAAAGTTCTGGATGGTGCTAGATTGCTCATGGGATTCCTTCATAAGGGAGTGGCTAGTGTTGTGTTTTTGTGAGGCTTGTAGAAAACGCTAAGAGAATGCCAAAGACCCACGAACAATAATTCTGGCGGCCGTGTCGAGATCGCAAACCGACCAAACCCCGTAAGAACTCGCAGAAACGCCCGCAGTCTTGGCTGTGGCAGATTCCGGGGAGCTGATTAGGCTGTTCTCGTTTTGACAACAACCGTCTTCATCTGATTTCAATTTGCTTTCTAAGCGCCACGCCGATTCCGCGAGTTGCACCCATCGTCGGAGTAATTTCAGTTGGGCTGGTTACTACGGTGGCAAGCAACTTGCTCAAACACTTGATTTGACGGATCGATATGAGAAAGTGGGAAATAGTTGAAGAACTAAGACACGATAATTCAAAGAAGGGCGACATCTGTCACCAGTCTAAGCCTGCCAATGCCCAACTACAGGTCGGACTGCTTCCCAACCCTGTCGTCGGCTATTCTGGTCAACGACTGGGCAGCCACGGCCAAGCCGAGCAGCAAGGCGTCTATGTTGGCCAAGAGTTTGTAATGGGTAGAATACTTCGCCTGAATCGCGAAGCGGCTGCCTGGGAAGTTCAACGTGCCAAACGTGAATTAGGTGCCATGCGTTTGCGCGTGCTGAGTGACACGCGTATCGCTTTTTATGAAGTGTTGATTGCCCAGCGGCGGAAAGAGTTGGCTGGAAAACTTGTCAAAATCAGCGACCAGGGTGTTGAGGCGGCACAGGCGCTTTTCCGCAGTGAAGAGGTCAGTGAGGCCGATCCGTTGCGAGCGCGCGTGGATGCGGCTCAGGCCAGCATCTTGCTGCAAACCGCCCGTAACCAGCACCAGGAAGCGTGGCAGCGGCTGTCGGCAATCATCGGTATGCCAGAGTGGCAAATGCAACAACTCTCCGGCGATTTGAACCCGTCAAACCTGGAGCTGACGTTTGACGAAACGTTGCATCACATTCTTTCATCAAACCCAGAAATCGCTGCCGCGATGGCCGACGTCGAAGCTGCCCGTTGGACACTCCGCAGAGCACGCGTCAAAGCCATTCCCAACTTAGACGTGCAAGCCGTTATCCAAGACGATCAAGGCACTGGCAGCACGAACGGCAACCTGCAAGTGACGTTGCCCATCCCGATTTTCAATCGCAATCAAGGTGCTATCCGAGAAGCACAAACTGGCATCGTCGGCACGCGGCGGGCAGTGGACCGACTGGCTCTTGATCTACAGACGCGGTTGGCAGCGGCCTTTCAGCGATACCAAACAGCCAACAATCAAGTCCAACGCTATACAGAGAAGGACGGCATTTTGGAGAATCCCCAAAAGACACTCGACCTGATCCGCGCGGGATATCGAGGTGAGGAGTTCAGCCTAGTCGATCTACTGACAGCACAGCGAACTAACTTCCAAGCCAATCTTGCCTACCTGGACTCGCTTCGCGAACTGTGGGTCTCAGCGATGGAAATCAAAGGGCTGCTGCTGAAGAACAGCTTGGTGAAGTAGCGCGAGATGCGGGTTGTATGCAATAATGAAAGACTCGTTAGATGTGTACTGAGAAGGCACGGTCTGATTCAGGAAACTGATTCATCAGTATCGACCTGACGCCAACCCATCCTGTCGCACGGATCAACCTTTCGCGACTAAATACACGCGTCTCGATCCCAATAATCCGCGCATTTCCTGGGTTCCACGAGTCGCGCTGGAAATCCCATCCTAGGGACCAAACGGCGCAACCGCTAATTCCAATTGGGCGAGGTGGCGGTGCCCCTGGCGCGCCATCAGAGTCGACCGCGATCGCTGTGTTTGCATTGAAAACCAAATGATATTTCGTTTCGCATAAATTCGGCCACTTGCTTCGGTCCAAGTACTGACCGGCGACCCACCTTATCGGTTTGATGATCAAGTTGTGTACATCATTTGGGTTGCGATCTGCAAGGTCGTTTGGATACCCACAGAAGTAGAACAATTCGTGCGAAGCAATATCCGACATATCTGAGCAATACGTGACGACCGAGTTATTTGCAAATCGTTTTTTTACCAAGAACTGGCTGACTTGTTTGGACATCAGCGGCCATATCGCTATATCGAACGGCCCAGATTCGTCACTCGATCGTGACCAATCTTTGTTGGTGAAAAATGGGGGCTGCTCCAAAGGAATTAACGGTGAGTGGTTTGCACAACTCGAATATAACGCTGCCTTACCCTTCTGCGCATCATGAACAATATGCGCGGCGGAAACTAGAGAACATCTTTCGCCAACCTGAAAAAGCGTGCCAGTTCCACACTGGTCCGGCTTTCGCCCTTTTTGAATCGCGACTATCGGCACGCAGAATTGATGTGCCAACTTGCGCATTTCGTCAGCTACGATTCGAGCGCACTTGAGCGCGTTAACACTGTGACCCATTCCGCAACCTTTTACTGACGCCCTTCGTCGACGTGATACGTCTCGATTTCTGCACGCAGATTCCGTTTACGTTCTTTCAAAACTTGAAGCGCATTCTCTGCGTTGTAATCAGCACTCTTCAGTATCGAAGATTTACTTACAAGAGCGATCATACCTCGTGGAGCGTCTGTCGTTTCAGTCGAACGCCAATTCTCAGCCTCAGTCTTGAATTCTTCCAACTCTTGTCGAGTGGCGACCAATTCCGCTTCGAGCGATTCTTTCTGTCGTTGCAGTTCAATATCCGTTTGCCGCTGCTGAAGTTGCTGCTCAAGTTCTCTGTTCCGCTTAGAAAGCATCTCGGCCTTTTGTTTGAGAACTTCAAGTACGCTGTTTACTACCTGCCTATATTCCTGCTGCCTTCTTGCCGATTGGTTGGAACCGAAAAAGTAAGCAATGGCTGCAGCGATAGCCGAAGGAATTACGACCCACGCCAGTCTCACGGCAATTCTTACTAGGGCACCATACATTAGAGACTTTCGATTTGACCGCGAATCGCTTTAAGTTTCGCCATCAACGTGTCTTGCTCAGCGCACGACAATCGGTTAATGGATGCGCCGCTTCGCACAATCTGAACGAAGCTCAGATAGTTAACGTCGGCCAAGTTCGCGGTGAACGAAGCCTTACCCAACGAGATTGCGAAAGCAATTGATTGCGCATTTCTCATCAAGACGTGGAATTTGATATCTTCTCTAACCCTGATGAGACTTGCAACCAATTTACGTTGGTCACGGACGACGAGATCTGCACAACGGTAGAGCCAAAGGAACACGGAGATGACCAACGCACCCGACAGGGTGCTCAAGAGTTTTGATACTTGAGTTCTCAAATTCCCGTCGTTTCGATACTCAGCAAAGATCTCCCTCACCAACTCGACTCTATCTGACTCCGCAAGAATTGTTCGACCAGGAATTGGCAGACTTGTCTTCGAGAAGAAATCGCCAATGAGGTGGAGCAGCAGGATAATTGCCGCATCAACTGGGCTCTCAATTTTCAGGTATTCGCGACCACCCTGTGTATATTGATTCGCGACGTGGCGAACACAACTAACGTTTGAGCTGAACTCGCCCCGGAGCATCTGGCCAATTGTCTCGAACAAGCGAGTCAGGTCATGCGAAGGACCAACAAGCCGATGTGCAGGTCCACCTTTTATGTTGTCAATTGCCGCAATACCGTCGCATCCAGTCACCTCTTTGGTGTAGTTCTTCGACAGCCGGTCAAATCTTTGATGCAAATCTTCGTTGGTCATCGCTTTAGAAAACGACCGGGATAAATCGAGGACGCCGCCGACAATTCCAATCGTGCAAACAACAACTTGGTCACATGTTGTCAGATGGAACTTCGACGTTTGTTGTTCGACTCCATTTCTCCTCAAGATGTCTACCCAGGTTGCCGCTTCATTTGAATCGGTTTCAAATCCGAGAGATTCATCGAGCAACTGATTAATCGCAATTGCATTTTGAAAAAGTCTTTTGTCTTCGCCGTCCATTGTGGCTCCGACTTGAGCGGGGAAAGTGCTAGAGAGCTATGAGCATTATAGCCATTGCAATTGCAGAGCAAGCTCGGAAAGGCTCACGGACTCGAGTTTTGACATTTGAACATGGTGACGTTAGCATCGCCTTTTGCATGTGCCACTTGCCCACTGAATGTCTCGAGGCGAAAGTGATTGTCGATCTGTGGAACGTAGTTTTGCCCAGGGACGGCAGTCTTGCAGTGGCTTAACTCTTGAAAATGGACTAAGATTTGATTAACTCTGAGGTATGGTGATGGCCAGTGTTTTGGTTGAATTGGAACTCCCCAAAGATTGGAAGCAGTTTCAAATGCCGCCGGCGTTGCATGATCGGCTGCAGGAATTGCTTGACCAACAGGATCGCGAAGGCAAGCTTTCGGCGAAGCAGCGTCGCGAGGCTACCGCGCTGACCGAACTAGTCGATATGCTGTCGTTGATGAAATTGCGAGCACGAAGCGCGGCCAAGCGGAATGGCTCATGACCAGCTCGCACATTCCGGCGAAGCTCTTGCGTTTCGTCCGGGAGCGGGCAGACAACGTTTGTGAGTATTGCCGCCTTCCGCAAGATTCTCAAGAAGCAACATTCCACGTTGATCACATCAAACCACGTTCTGCCAGTGGCGTTACAAGCGAAGATAATCTAGCGTTAGCGTGTGTAACGTGTTCGCTGCGCAAAGCAGCGCGTCAGAGAGTTCGAGATCCTCAAACCAGAAAGTTGACTCGATTGTTTCACCCTCGCAAAGATCATTGGGCGGATCATTTCACGTGGACACGAACGTGGCGCGTGCGTGGCAAAACGGCAATCGGTCGCGTCACAGTCACGTCGCTGGGAATGAACCGTCCTGCGATCATCGCGATTCGACAGCAATTAGTAGATCTCGACCTGTTTCCGGCTGAAGATGATCGCCAGTGATAGGTTCGAAAACCTCGGTGCGGATATTGATTGACCTATTCCGCGACCCAAGGGACTTCGTCATCTTCCATTAGCGAGGGCGCTCGCGGAGTTGCCAGCCTTGGTCCAAGTTGGACTGTGGATAATGGTCTCGATAACGTCGCTGGAGTGGGGAGCGGCTGCGAATTCTGTTGGTCGCTTGTTTGAGCGGCTTGGGTCTTCTTGAGAGCGACGAATTTCACGGTGCGTGGTGGGGGCGACTTCATGTTGAGGTTGTCGCGAACCTCTCCACTTGGAACCTGAAGACCGGGAACTGGGAGTGGAATGGGCTCCACTTTTCGTCGTTGCTCAGGCATGATTACCGCCGGCTGAGGAATGTAGATGACCGTGCATGACGGATAGCGATGGGAGTACGAGCGAGAGCGATAGCTGGGATAGTACGAGTGGTGATAGTGGTGATGCCGAGAGTGGCCAACGTGATGATGGTGATGGCCAACGTGGTGATGTCCGCTATGCCCGCTGTGGCAATGGCCAGCGAACAAGACGTCAGCCGCTCCGAAAGTGACAAATGTTGCGATGATCAGCAAGTACAAACTTCGTTTCATGGTGTTGTCCTTTGAAAGAGTTAGGAGCCGAGAGCGGAGAGCCAAGAGTTGAGAGCGGAAGAACCTGTGCTCTCTTGCTCTTGTCTCTCGACTCTTGCCTCTCGACCTATTGGTGGTGGTGTCCTCGGTGCTCCATTTGATAACGCCGATAATGCAGTTCCTTTTGTAACGCTGCACGTTCCTTGCTGTGCTCGTGCAACGCGCCGCGTTTGATCAGATCCTGAAGATCGCGGACGTAATGTTCAAACATGAAAGCCTTGTTGTAAAAGTCTTGCTCGCGACTATCGCGGGCGATTTGTTTGAGGGCTGGAAAATCGTGACGGTAGAATTCGAGCACCTCGGCGGCGACCTTGCGGTCCATCCCATGCACGGCTAACGCAATTCTGTCCACCGCTTCGACAAGATGCGCGAACGCCAATACATGACTTGTTTTTCGAGCGACGACACCGCTTCGTGCGCGTTGGATCGAAACCGTTTGTTCGAGTTCGATCCGTTGAGCCTCTTGGATGTCGTCGTACGTCAACGTCGTGCGAAAATCGATCGGACCGGTTGCTCCCGCCTTTGCGTCGGTGCGAAGTTTTATGAGCATGGTCCGAGCGTCGCCGCTGGTCAGATCGCCTAAAGGAATCTCGACGACACTTGGCTTCGGTGGTGTTTCACGGCCGAAAACTTGCCTTGCTGTTACGCCCGACGGCAACTTCAATTTGAGGCGAGTGTTTTGGGCGACGACGGCTAATAATGCTCCCAACTCCTGTCGGAAAGCGTCGGGGATCTTGTCGGGTTTGGAAACATGGGCGTAACGACCGCCACCGGCTTGAGCGATGCGGCTGAGCAAAGTTCCGTTGTACTCCGTACCAACACCGATCGTGGTCACCGTGATGCCGCGCTGCGTGCAGCGGCCAACCAGACGCACCAACGAGTTGGCATTGGTGACGCCGCGGTTCGCCAGGCCATCTGTCAGTAGAATCACATGGTGCAGACCCGGCTGGTCGAGTCGATTGTGTAGTTGGGCACAACCTTCTAACAAACCGCCGCTCAAATTGGTGTGTCCCTTGGCGAAAACTTCCTCGATTCGGTGATGCAGATACGCCTTGTTGACAACCCGGTGCATAGGGACAAGCACTTGCACGCGATCGTTGTACGCGACGAGCGCAACGTGGTCTCGTTTTGTCAGGTGATCGGTGACCAAATGCCCGGCTTGCTGTAAGTAGCCAATCTTTGATTCTTCCTTCATGGAGCCGGACCGATCAAACACGATCACCAGATTGAGCGGTTGTCGATATTCCGATTGATCCGTCGCCGCCATGACGCGAACACGAAGGAAGAACTCAAAGTCGCGCGAAGACAAGATCGAATGGCTTAACTCAATTTGCCAATCCAACGCAGCACGACTTTGCGCAGTATCAGCGGATTGAGCGAAAGAGGACGTTGTGGGCGTAAAGAAAATCGCCACGACAGCGAGTGACAGCCCACGTAACAAAGGGAGAGAAAAGATCGAATCCGGAAAAAATAACCCAGCCTGCATTTTCATGAGCTTGGCTCCTTCAGTTAGGAAGTAGCCAGCCCACCGCCAACTGCATCTTAACTCACGCTAGTGGCTTCGCAAGCAAAAAAGTTGGCGCGTTTGTGCCGGGTCGGCGTCACAATTGAGTGACAAAATAATTGCGTGTCTAAATCATTCGATTCCAGATCAAATTGACTTCAATTTTGAATTCTCGATGTAGCGATTGGCCTTGGTCGCTGACTTCTATGTTCTGTGTCAGTAGCTCGTTAGCGTGATTTCAATGTGGGGCCCGTCCATTTGGGCACGCACGTTGCGGTAGGTATGAAGTTTGTCGCCTTCCCTAATCGCACAAAGGCAGTTGCATGAAATATTTTTTCAGTGTTCTTACAATCGCAGTCTTTACGTTCTCCAATGCGACGCAAGCGCGAGGTCAAACAACATCACCACCGCCAATTGAACTTTCCGAACCACCGCCAGCATTGCCGTCACTACCGAGGCCCGGCGGCGAGGTCGCACCGGAACGTTCGCATGACGACCATGCTCATGACGGACACTCCCATAAAGCTAGATTAGGTCCTCATGGCGGTCGCATCGTGGAATTCGAAGAAGGTGTAGCCGTTGAACTTGTCTACGATCCTTGGTCAAAAAGCGTGACGATCTACTTTCTCGAAGAGAGATTGAGGCCCTGTACGCTGAGAGACCACGCGGCACATTGTGACGGGGCAGCATGTGGGCTAAATCCCCGCGACCGAACTCACCGTAGTTTGTTCTCGTATCACGAACCATATTTCATGAGTTTTGGCACTCACTGTCGAAGCCCAATCTGCCGATTTAACCGATTTGAGCCAGAGGGACACTTCCACCCTTGAATCGAGCGTACGAAAAGTGTCTTTGGCAGGACTTTTGCTGTTCGGCGGCAAAATCACCAAGGGGTTGATCGACGCCTTTGACGAACATGGGATCGTCCTTTCACGCGACGTGAAAATCCAAGTCGACCGCAAGGACCATCGTTGGTACGTCATCGATTCGGAGAGTGGCCATTGGTACGCCGTGGTGAACGCAGGCAAGTCGCTCGAAGTCCAAACGACGTAATGTTCTCTGTGAAAAGGAGTTGCGGCTATCTTGCCTAAAACACCGCGCAAATTCGAATCCACACCAACCCGACGCGCAAGCGAGGGGCGACGTCCAAGACCCCTCGCTTGCGCGTCGGGTTAGTGAATAATCCGGGCTAGAGCAATCATCGATGACTTGCCGCGCGCTGATTTGGATCAGACGGCGCGCCATCTCGCACAGTTACTGCGCACTGAGTCCAAATTGTGACAACGGTTTGCATTGGCATAGAACGTGCAAAGGACTTTCGTAAAGTGACCAACTTCAAAAACAGCCGGTGGTGCTAATCAATGAATCAAGCTGCCGCAACCGTTCTCGATTCGTCCTTGTACGGCCAGTTGGTCGATTTTCGCCGGGACTTGCATCGACATCCGGAACTTAGCTGGCAGGAAACTCGGACCGCCGGAAAGGTCTGTCAGTTTCTTGGCCAAATTGGCGTCGCCTATCGACGCGATATTGCCGGGACGGGGATCATTGCTGACATCCCGGGGCAGCATGCTGGTGCTTATATCGCGCTGCGTGCCGACATGGACGCGCTGCCTGTGATCGAAGAAACCGGCTTGCCGTTCGCGTCGGAGACCGAAGGCGTGATGCACGCTTGTGGTCACGACGGGCATTCGGCCATGCTATTGGGAGCTGCCGCTTTGCTCACCGCCGACTCGGACTTGCCGGCACCAGTGCGTTTGATCTTTCAACCTGCCGAAGAAACCGGTGAAGGAGCACTGGCGATGATCGAAGCCGGCGCTCTCGACAATGTCGGTGTGGTTTTTGGCGGACACGTCGATCGACATTTTCCAGTGGGATCGATCGCCATCACCGACGGCGCGGTCAATGCGTCGAGCGATCGTTTTTCCGTCCGCATCACGGGTAAAGGCGGACATGCCGCGCGCCCACATGAGACGATTGATGCCGTCGTGGTTGGCTCTTTGATGGTGATGGCGTTGCAGACAATCGTGTCGAGGGAAGTCAATCCGGCTCATCCATCCGTGGTGACTGTCGGTCGTTTTGACGCGGGCACCGCGGCAAATGTAATCGCCGGTCAGGCCCACCTGCAGGGGTCAATCCGTGCGCAAGACCAGGACGTTCGGGAGGATCTGCATCGCAGCATCGAACGCATCGCCACATCGATTGCTCATTTGCACGGCGCATCAATTGAGGTCGAAATCAGTCAGGGAACGCCAGCGGTCATCAATTGTCCCGAGTGTACGGACCTTGCACGTCGGGCCGCCGCCATTGCCGTCGGTTCGGACAGTATTCGACAGATGGAAACGGCAAACATGGGTGGCGAAGACTTCGGCTATTACTTGGAAAACGTGCCGGGATGTTACGTCCGTTTTGGAACGGCACGCGAAGGGATCGAACAATACGCGGCGCATTCCAGCAAGTTTGATTTTGACGAGGAAGCGATCGCGGTCGGAGCCGCGTATTTGTATGCCATGGCCCGAACGGCGGGTGAGTCGATTCGTAGGACGGATTTTCAGTCCGCCCTCTCAGCAGAAACGACTAATTGAGGTCGCGCGACCGCTGACGAATCGAACACCATCGTGCAGGTGCGACGATGATCGAAGTTCGAGAAGCGACGCTCGAAGATATTGAACCCATACGCGAGATCTTTCTGGCGACCTACGGCGACTCGTATGCATATCCACAGTACTACGACTTGCAGGTATTGGCAAAGCTCGTTTATGCCGACGGAACCGTTTTGTTGGTCGCTGTCGATTCTGAGACGAAACGCGTGATAGGAACGGCGTCCGTCGTCTTCAGCGTCGGGGCATACAACGATCTGGTCGGCGAATTCGGTCGTCTCGCGGTTCATCCAGACTTTCGCGGCCGCGGCGTCGGCAATCTGCTGATGGAAGGCCGGATCGAGCGTGTCCGCTCGCGCATCCACGTCGGACTGGTCGAAAACCGCGTCGCTCACCAATTCTCGCAGAAAATCTCCAAGGCGTTCGATTTTGTTCCTGTCGGCTTCATCCCGCAAAAACTTCTGCTAAAGCGGCGCGAGTCGGTCGCGAACTACGTGCGTTTCTTCGGCGATGCACTCTGTCTACGGCGTAACAACCCACGCGTGATTCCGGAAGCCAGCCAACTTGCGGGGCTGGCGCAGGACAACTGCGGACTGCCGTTCGACGCGATCATCGACGACACGTCCGCCCCGTATCCACACGAGAACGATTTCGAGTTAGGCGAACTCAAGACTGAAGGATACACGTCGCTCTTGCGGATTGAACGCGGGCGATTGCGTCACCGCGACGTGTTTGGGCCGATCCGTTTGCACTATGGTTTGTTTCAACTGCGTGCTGCGCATTCACACTACTTGCTCGCGCGCCGCGAAGACCAGATCGCCGGCGGAATTGGTTTCATGGTCGACGATGTAGAGAAAGCGGTGCGCGTCTTTGAGTTGATTTCGCTTAGCGACGAACCGATCCGCTACCTGCTCGAGCAACTTGTGATGAAATGCGAGCGGGAACTCGACGTCGAGTTTATCGAGGTCGATGTAAGCGCCTATTCGCCAAGCATTCAGCGGACGCTGCTGGAGATGAATTTTCAACCGGTAACTTACGTGCCCGCCAACGTCTTTCACGAGGTCGAGCGACTCGACGCGATCAAGATGGCACGACTACTGGTCCCGTTTGACCTGGGCACGACGCATCTGTCGGACGAACTCCAACCGATCGCCGACACCGTGATTCGCAACTTTGAGAGCAACGACGTGTTGCCGCGAATCGCGCAAGCAGCCCGGCAAGTCCCCATATTCATCGGACTGAACGACGAGCAGCGAACCCGGCTGATAGCTGCGAGCGATGCGCGATCGTTCCAACCGGGCGAAGAGATCTTTCACGAGGGCAGCAAAGGTGGAACCATGCACCTCGTCTTGCAAGGCGAGGTCGCATTGTCTGTTGGCGATCGCGAAAACGTGGCCGTCATTATTGCCGGGCAATGCCTTGGCGAAACATCGCTGGTGCATACCGGAGTCGCAACGCCGCCACATTCTGCCACCGCGACCGCGAAGACGGTCGTAGAAACGGCCGCCTTTGCAAGCGAAGACTTCGCCGAACTGACGCGACGAAGACCGGACATTGGTGTTGTCATCTTCCGCAACCTGGCGGCCGATATCAGTGCAAAGTTAAAAGATGCAACCTACCATTGATCGCGGTTTTTCAAATCGGGACTCTAAAGGTGGGAGATGTTGTGCTGTCAGCAGCTAAAAGCGCTTCAAAATTCTGTAACCGGCCTCTTTGAGGCCGGAAAATGCGGGTTCGAAGAACCCGCCTACATATTCCGAAACCGCGTCTATTCTAGCGAGCCAAGCGTAAATCCTGGCAGCCGTACGATCTCGCCACCTTTCGTTGCCGAGTCATGAGCACAGATGCCGACGCATGTCCAGTTGGCGCTAGTCACGGCGTTCGGCCAAGGATCACGGTTTTCGAGCAGAGCAGTCACAAACTCGTTGACCAAGTGCGGATGCGAACCGCCGTGTCCGCCGCCTTGAATGAACGACAGGTGATCGGCGTCGTGAATCTCGGCTGGCAAAGTGAACCTCTGAATCGGCTCCGGCAGCAGGTGAGCATAGTCCGGCACTTCGACCTTTCCAGGGATCTCCGGCTCTGGCTTCTTCGCCGTATGAATGACGTGCGGCTCGTTTTCAACCAGCGTCCACTCAAAGCTCTTCTTCGTACCGTAAACATCAAAGCTCTCGCGATACTGCCGAGCGACATCGTAAAGGAACCGCCAGATGTGTGCCGTCAAATCGCTGTCCTTGATCTTGATATGACACGTCTCGACCGCGAACGAGTTACCCGACTTCTTGGCGATGTCATCGCGAACCTTGCCGGAACCAAAACAACTGACGTATTCAGCTAGTCCGTTCACCAGTCCCAGACACGGGCTGACCACGTGCGTCGCGTAGTGCATTGGGATCATCTCTTCCCAATAGCTCGGCCAGCCATCCATGTCCTGCGGATGCGATGCGGCCAAGTGCTGGATCGTGCCCAACTCACCCTTCGTGTACATTTCCTTGATGAACAGAAACTCGCGGCTGTAAACAACGGTTTCAGCCATCATGTATTTCAAGCCGGTCTCTTTGACCTTCTCGACGATTTGCCGGCACTCGTCGATCGTTGTTGCCATCGGCACCGTACACATGACATGTTTGCCGGCATCCAGCGCCTTCAGTGACATCCAAGCGTGATCTGGAATCGGGCTGTTGATGTGAACGAAGTCGATTTCCGGATCTGCCAACACATCGTCGTAGTTTGTATATCGCTTCTCAATTTGAAACTGATCGCCAACTTTGTTCAGTTCGGCCTCGTTCCGCCGACAGATCGCCGTCACATTTGTGTTCGGATGCGCCTTGTAAATTGGAATGAACTCAGCACCGAACCCCAGACCAATCATTGCAGCATTAACAGTACTATTCACGGTATTTCCTTTCTTTGAAACATTCATTTCGGCAAGGTAATTCGACACGACCATCGGATTAGATCCTGACAACCAGACGAGCGTTCTCGCACGGAGCTGACGTCACTCATTCTCGCTGGTTGTGCTTGTGTTACCATGCGGTTGTGCGTAAAAAACTTGAGATATTTTGCCGCTCCTAGCCGCAAGCCGCCGGACCAGATAGTCTAAAACAAACGCCGATCGGTGGCTGGAGCTTCCAGCCGCCATTGATCGCCATGCAACAAGCTTAATGCAATACTGGAGACCCAATGCACAACGACGAACCGATTTTTCGCGGGTGTATCCCTGCTCTCATGACGCCATGTTCGCCCAATGGCGTTCCGAATTTCGAAGCGCTTGTTCACAAAGCTCAGGAACTGATCAATGTCGGCATGCGAGGCGTCGTGTACTGTGGATCAATGGGCGATTGGCCTTTGCTGACCGATGCTCAGCGGCAAGAAGGCGTTCGGCAACTGGTAGAAGCGGGCGTGCCGGTGGTGGTCGGAACGGGAGCACAGAATCCCCGACTTGCATCCGCGCACGCTGCACATGCGAAGGAAGTCGGAGCCGCCGGTTTGATGGTCATCCCCAGAGTGCTTTCGCGCGGAACTTCGACTGCCGCGCAACGGGCTCACTTTGCGGGCATTCTTGAGGCCGCAGTCGATCTGCCGGCCGTGATCTACAACAGTCCGTACTACGGCTTCGAAACGAAGGCTGATCTCTTCTTTGATCTGCGCCGCGAGCATCCTAATCTGGTAGGCTTCAAGGAGTTTGGCGGTGCGGAATCCCTGACCTACGCGGCTGAGCACATCACCAGCGGCGATCCGGATCTTGCCTTGATGGTGGGCGTGGACACTCAGGTTGTTCACGGTTTCGTTCGATGCGGTGCGGTCGGAGCAATCACCGGAGTTGGCAACGCCTTGCCGCGTCCGGTTCTTCGGCTGATCGACTTGTGTGAGCAGGCCGCCGCCGGAGATTGCGAAGCACGGCGACTCGCTAGCGAACTTGACAACGCATTGACGGTGCTTTCGACGTATGACGATGGGCCGGACCTGGTACTCTACTACAAGCACCTGATGGTCCTGGAAGGCAACCCTGAATACGAATACCACTTCAATAAGTCAGACACACTCAGCGCCTCGCAGCGTGGCTTTATCGAAACTCAGTGGAAATCATTCCGAAGCTGGTGGGACACGTGGCCCGGCGCGAACGGCTAACGTGGCGGGGGCTTGCAGCCGCCGCGCTGCGGCAAGATACCCCGGCCACCGATCTGGTGAATCAAAATGCGTTATATCGACTCACATACTGAAGGCGAACCCACCCGCGTCATCATTGACGGAGGGCCAGATCTCGGCAACGGTTCGTTAGCTGAGCGTTTGGACCGTTTCCGAGGGACGGAAGATAGTTTTCGGCGATGCGTAATCAACGAACCACGCGGCTGGGACGCTGTTGTCGGTGCATTGTTGTGTGAACCTGTTGATCCATCGTGCGCGGCTGGAGTGATCTTCTTCAACAATACTGGTTATCTGGGAATGTGCGGTCACGGGGCGATTGGAGTGGCCGTAACACTTCACTATCTCGGACGGATCGATATTGGATTACAGCGTCTGGAAACTCCCGTCGGCGTTGTGGAAGTCAACTTGCTCGGCCCAAACGAAGTGGCTATTGAAAACGTCCCCAGTTATCGGCACCGCGCTGGTGTCAGCGTTGATGTTGCTGGGCTCGGAACCTTCACAGGCGACGTCGCTTGGGGCGGAAACTGGTTCTTTCTCGTGGATGGCTCACCATCGCCTCTGACGGTCGAAAACACTCACGCATTGTCCGAGGCGGCGGAGAGAGTACGCGATGAGTTGAATCGTCAGGGAATCACCGGTGCAGACGGAGCGGAAATCGATCACATCGAGTTCTTCGGCTGTCCGCAGTCGCCAGAAGTCAACAGCCGCAATTTCGTCTATTGCCCAGGTGGTGCCTACGACCGTTCCCCTTGCGGAACCGGCACGAGCGCCAAGCTCGCGTGCCTGGCCGCCGATGGAAAACTGCTGCCTGGAGATATGTGGATTCAGGAGAGCGTCATTGGAAGTCGCTTCTCGGCGAGCTATCGGAACGCTGAATCGGAAAGGATCATCCCCACGATTATCGGGCGCGCTTACGTATTTAGCGAAGGGACGATGATCCAGCAGCTCGGTGACCCATATCAACACGGCATTAAGGGGAGCACGGCATGACGTCCGCTACGCGCGCCGAAAGTGCGATCGTCGTCGGTGCCGGAATTGTTGGAATTGCCTGCGCCCATTATTTATCGAAGGCCGGTTTACAGGTCTCTGTGATTGATAAAGGGACGATTGCCGGCGCCTGCTCGCACGGCAACTGTGGTTATATATGCCCAAGCCACGTACCGCCTTTGACCGAACCCGGCGCGATCAAAATGGCCCTGCGGTCACTCTTCAATCCACGCGCGCCGTTTCGTGTGAAACCCAGCCTGAACCCTGCCTTGTGGAAATGGATGTGGGAGTTCGCGCGACGCTGCACTCATCAGCAGGTACTGACCGCGGGCAAACATCTTCAGTCGATTCTCGACGCATCCATCGACGAGTATCGTGACTTGATTCCCAAGTTGTCACTGAATTGCAAGTGGAAAGAGGATGGCTTGCTTTACGTGCTACGAACCGAGCGTGGAATGGAAAGCTACGCCGAGACGGACCGAATGCTGACTGAGCATTTCGGAGTCACAGCTCGCCGAATCGATGGCAAGGATCTGCCAACGTTTGATCCTGGATTGAAGCCCGGACTGGCGGGGGCATTCCACTATCCGGGCGACGCATCCGTTCGCCCTGATCTTTTGAATCGAGAATGGTCCGAGCGACTTCAGGCGGACGGCGTCCAATTCGTCGAGCAATGTGAGTTGCAGGCTATCCACAAATCGGCGGGACGTGTAACGGGACTGCAAACATCTCAGGGAGACATGAAAGCTGACTGCCTCATCTTTGCAATGGGAGCGTGGAGCACGCGCTGGTCGAACGAGCTTGAATGTCGCATCCCGATCCAGCCAGGCAAAGGTTACTCCATAACGATGTCGAGGCCGGAAGCCTGTCCGCGATATCCCATGTTGTTCCCAGAGCACAAGGTCGGTGTCTCTCCTTTTGATGATGGATTCCGACTTGGCTCAATGATGGAGTTTGCGGGTTACGACACGTCGATTCCGGATCACCGAATCCAACAATTGCGAGAATCCGCTCGGCCCTACCTCGTAGCTCCCGTCGATGGACCAGCCAAGGATACCTGGTACGGCTGGCGTCCAATGACGTGGGACAGTCTACCGATCATTGGTCTGATACCAAGATTCAGCAACGCTTACCTCGCAACGGGACACAACATGCTCGGCCTGAGCCTCGCCCCATCAACGGGAAGACTGATTGCTGAATTGATTACCGGAGAACCGACGCATATTGACGCGACCCCGTATTCTCCACGTCGCTTCTGATCCCCAAGGTTTGGGTCTCCGGTTTGATGCGACAGTTCTGAGTTTTACTTTCGCGTATCAGGATCTATTCCAGACAAATTGTTCGAATTATGAAGATTGCATCGATTGCAGGATAAAGCCAGGTTCTCAGCTTCGGTGTTTCCATGATGCTTACGAGCGACGATGTGCTCCACATAAAACGTCACATCGACAGCTTCCTGTGGCATCTTGCAATATTCGCACCGATCTCCGGCGCGAGCCCAAACTAGCTGACGTAATCCAGCTTCCATTACGAGCTATGTCTGGCTAAGACTCTCCGTGCTTTGGCTTTCAAGATGGCGACCAAGTCAATCGCTTCGACGCAGCTTTCGTACTCGCTTCGCTCGGCGTCAGTGAGTTCGCCTTCATTGGCTTTTTCCGCAAGCTCATCAATGTGGGCTTGGGTTTGCTGGTCAACCTTCGTATCAACCATTCGCTGAGCGACATCCGGGGTCAAACAGTCCAATACAGGTTCAAGCAACCGATCCAGCACGGTGTTGTTAGGTGAGGTACTTCCCATGTCCATATTTTATCACCCCATCCAATTTGACCAAGTGAAAATGTCGTTCAATCTGAACGGCGATTCGATCTCATGTCGCAACGAACTTATAGTTGACTCGGCCACTCTTCTAAATGTAGTATCACCGCCATGACGCCGTGGCGAAGCGCTTCCGGAAGCGTAGGCCACGCATCAACGATGGTCTTTAAATCTTCTGAAAGCGCGTCCAGTTCCGAAGTTGCAACGGATTCGGCTCTGGCCCACGCCGCAATACGCGACCTGAATTTAGGCACCCGCAAGGATGCCACGAGACTCGAAAATCAGCGTATTCTCGCCGAAGAATTGTGTCTCACGTTTGAGGGGCATTTCGAGATGCTCAAAAGTTAGACGGCATGAGTGTCTATGTATAAATCAAGTTGACGTTTACGGTGCTTCGTTCAGGCTTCGGGAATCGGCAATCTTCTGAGTTTCTGTCAAAACTTCCGGATAGTTCTGGGCGAGAAAACGGACCACACGTGCGCTATCCAGCAACTTTTTTAGGTAGCCGACGACGATCACTAAATTCAGCACGTTTTTTCCGTGCGTGTCCTCGATCTGTTTGAAGTCCTTACTGATTGATTCCAGCTCTCGTTCCATGCGGGCCATGTCTGCGGGCGCAATTCCTTCGAGTTCTTTGTCCTGCTCAGCGTCGACCAGTTGCTCGGTGGACGTTGCTGCGAGCAGGCATTTTGCGTATGCGACCGAGAAATTGCTTGATGCTCGCATTAGTTCAGCCATTTCGATTTGACGCATCGGTTTGACTTTGCGAATTAGCCGAAGTGTGCACGCAGTTGCCCTTTGGTTTTTCAGGAGTTCTACAGCTTCAGGACAAACGCCGACAAGCAGATCTCGTTTTTGTCGAATTCTTGCGACATCGACGTTGAGCGTGCGTGCAATCGCTTCTTCGTCGACGCCATTCTTAATTGCCGTCAAAACCATGAAGTGTTCCTGAATCGCGGACAATCGATTGACCTTGTGGTTGTAAGTGTACGCCTCATCGTCAAGCGCAATCAGACAGCCGACCGTTGTCTGACCCCGTTCTACAAGAATGTCATAGCGGATGTGACCGTCGAGCAGCAAGAAGTGGCCTTCAACTTCTTTATGCGGATGAACAATCAGCGGTTCGATGATGCCAACTTCGCTGATGGATGCCGCAATTCGACGGTACTTCGTGCTCTTCCGCGTACCAGGTGCAACGCGCCGCAGCAGTAGGATCTTTTCGATATCGATTGTTCGGACGTTTGGTTCACACGCAAAGCTAACTTGGTTTTTCATTATGACTCCTCATTTGGATAAATCTGACTGGCGAGAAAGGACGGCAGAGAGTCCAGCGATTCGGCTCTCAGGAGAGTTACGAAATCCTCGTCCTGAATGAGCTGCTTTAACGCCGAAACAACGAACAGCAATCGGGTCTCACACAACTTGGACTTGTGAATTAGCAAACGCTGACGGGCCGTCTCTTCTTCATACGTTTTGAGCAGGTTCTTGGACGACATCGCCGAACCATTTCGTGGGCGGCCGCCACCTCGCAACGTTTTTCCTTCGTTACGACGTTTTTCGACCAACCGGCGCGCGGCAAGCAGTCTTTTGCCCCGCAGATCTTTCGACTCGTACGCCTTGGTCAATGCACGCTGGATTGCGTGGTCATCGGATGTCGCGATCGTGACAGCAACGCTGATTGGAATTCTGCTGTGCTCGACAGCGTGAAGCAGACGCTCTTCACCTTTTTTCATCAGTTTCAGAACGCCACGAACGTATGTAACGTCTAACGCAGTCTTTTGAGCAATCTGGGAGACTGAGTACTTTTGATCTTTGAGCGATTCGATTTCCTTTAGCAATTCGAATGTTGAATGCTGGCGTCGTGCCAAGTTCTCGACAAGGCTCATCAGTAGCAGTTTCTCTTTCGTGACATTGACAATGATCGCTGGGATTTCTTCTTCATCCAGCGCCACGAACGCCTCGTATCTCCCCTGACCACAAACGAGGTAGTAATCGCCCTTGTCCGCGTCGGGCTTTTTGGGTGTTACGGTAATTGGCTTTTTGAGCCCCAGCTTGGCGATGCTATCGACGATCTGCCTGAACTTCGTGCGTCCACGCTGGCGCGGATTGACGATCGTGATTTGATCAAGACGGATCATGTGGACTTTGTCATCTTGTCGATTGTTGATGTTGTTTTTGTGGTTCATGCTGTACCTTCGATTTTCCTGCGGGCTGCGAGACTCGCGAAGTAGTCCAAACTGTCGAACTGGTAGGTGTCCAGATACGCCCCGTTGGTTTCGCAGACAAGCAGCTTAGGCGATTCAATGTCCATGATTGGAAACACGTAATAATCCGTTGGAGTTGCGTTCGAAGGGTCCATTCTCACGAGGATCGTAATGTCAGGTGCTATCTGCTGGTCGATTTTGAAAAGCCACCGCAGCGACCCGGCAGGGGTTGAACGGCATCGAGACAGAAACATCGATGCGCTGTACTCGCCGTTGATTAAGAGCAAGTCCGTTGTCGAATCGTGTGTGACCATCGCACCAACAGCATCGAGTCTCTGTACAACATCTTCCACGAGCTGTGGATACATCTTTCTTAGGTTGCAGTTGATCTCGATGTATTCGTAATCTCGATCGGGTGTGCAACCGGCGAGGCGATAGGCTTGGATCAGACTTCCGAATCGTGTTCGGTATGCTGTTGATGGCGGCAGCCCATCGGCCGCATCGATTAACGCTGCCGATAGGGAGGGGTGCTCGACCGCCAGAGCCCTCAGTCGTTCAATCATTTCCTCGTCGGTGAATCGGCGGTTCCGCTCCTGAATGATCGCCTGAGCGCTAAGGAACATCTCCTTTTCAACGATAGCCTCAAACGCGTCGTTCTTGCGAATATACATTTCAGGCGTGTTCGTGACGTGTTTGTGTTTCAACTTGAACGACTGCCGGTTGTAAACGTTGTTGCCGATGTATTTTTCATTCGTCAGAATTTGCCGAACAGTGCCTCGGTTCCACGGCCGACCGAAGTCTGTCACGAGTCCCCGTGCGTTCAAACCGTCTGCGATTTCTGATTCGCGTTTTCCGTTGTGGACGAATTGTTCGTAGATCCAGCGGACCCAGCCCACTTCATCATCCGGGCCTCGAACAAGGATGACGCGGTCCGTTTGCAGACTCTTGTATTCCCCACGATCCAGAATCCCCTTCTGGTCGCCTTTGATGTCAATGAGCATCCGCCTCAGTCCGTAACCGGGCGCTCCACCTTGACGATAGCCAAGCTCAATCAGCCGGCATTGTCCCTGAAAAACTTTAGTTGACAACTCGCGACTGTACTCGCCGGCCATCACCCTTTTGACATTCTTAATGATTGTTGACGTGGGCCCGCCGTCATTCTCGAATTGCTCGGCACAATAATGGACAGCGATCCCGGCACGCTTGCAAAGATACTCGTTGTACGCGCTTTCGTCGGCATCCTGAAAACGGCCCCACCGGCTGACATCGTAAACCAGGATGGCATCAAAGTCGGCGTTGCCGCTCTGCACATCGTCGATCAGACGTCGCAGTGATTCACGACCTGCCACATTCAGCCCACTCTTGCCCTCATCGGCATATGTCCGAACGATGTCAATCCCACGATTCGTAGCGTAGTCACGGATGATGTCTTCCTGGTTGGCAGTCGAATACTGCTGATGTTCGGTCGACATTCGGGCGTACTGTGCTGCGCGAATTGGTTTTTTGAAAGTTCCATTTTGGACGTCGGTTTCCTCTTGGTCTTGTGACTTGGTCACTGTTGCTCCTTTCGAAGTGGTTTGTCATTTAGATGTTGCGTTCGTGTTTTGCAGAAGGCCATTCTGACACAGGGCTGTTTGATCTCAGTGTGATCTGCGTTTGGTTCTCGTTTGATTTGGTACTATTTTTCAAGCGAGAATCAAACCGTAGTGGCCCGACACATTGCCATCGATCGATTGCGCAAGCTCGTCCATTCCTGATTCGACAAGCCGATCACGAAGTCGCTTAACAACACCTCGAATCGATGAACTCTCTACCGGCACGGGCCATACGTCATCAAGAAGATCATCATTCGACACATAACGGTTCGGCGATTGAGCTAATCGGTGGAAGAACCAAAAGAGCCGTGTGTTGCCAAGGAAACAGTTCTTGTCGCGCCAGATGACCCTCAGAGTCTCACGATCTGCTACCGGTGATTCCGGACTGAACGAATCGCTGTTCCGATCGGCTTCGGTCAGGGCTGAAATCTGATGGAACTCATCGAGTTCCAAAGTTCTTGAGAGGATCGAGATTGCCTCTTCGATGTGGGAGACGGCCGCAGCATGCGAAGCTGCCAAGGTTTTCAATGCTTTGTGGATTTGTTGCTTCTTGTCTGCTGTGATCATTGTGGATCTCTCAATTCAGATAGGGTGGGACTCGTTAAGCCTTCATCCAAATCTGCCTGACGAAATTGATCTTCGCAGCAATAGACATGGTGTCTTTCGCGGAACCTCATGGAGTTCGCGAGATTCAGCCCAACATTAATCTTCCGTGGGAATGACTCACGCAACCTACCCGCAAACGACAAAATCCGTTCCCGCTTTCGACGCATCCTTGTTCTCCATCGATGAGAATGTTTGGCGACACTCTCGGAGGATAAGGATGCTGTATCTGCGCGCAATTCTGTCGGACGGATTTCCAATCCGTCGGGAAGGAATGGAATTCCGTCCTACTGCGTGTTTTCACCTGCCGATCGCCCTCTTTATGCTGTGCCGAAAGGAGCGTTCATTTGGTACACTTCTAGTCCTGCCTGTTTCGTATCGAATGGACCGGCAGGATGCGCATCCTGGGAAGTCGTTGTCGGACAGCTACTTACCAACAACACGTGGGTGTTTCGACGATGGCTTCACCACAACGTTCTCCCATCAAAGGACCGTGACCAATGACCAACAACAAATCCGCCGTCGTTGCCGATTGTGTCCGCACACCGATTGGCCGGGCTCACAAAGAGAAGGGCTATTTCCGTGACGTTCGTAGCGACGATTTGGCAGTGACCTGTGTCAAAGCCCTGATCGATCGAAATGGGATCGACCCCAACGAAATCGAAGACGTAGTCATGGGAAACACACAGCAAACGATGGAACAAGGATTGAATGTCGCCCGGTCGATCGGGCTCATGTCGGGTTTGGCGATTGAAGCTGGCGGCGCGACGATCAACCGGTTGTGCGGAAGTAGCCTTCAGGCGTTGAATCAGGCATCGCATTCCATCGTTGCCGGCGGTGAAGACGTCCATATCGTCGGCGGGTTGGAACACATGCAGCATCTGCCAATGGATCACGGATTGGACCTGAATCCGAAGTTGTTTCAGCGGACGTCGAAGGGCGCTTTGATGATGGGCGTCACGGCGGAATTCCTCGCACAGACCCAAGGCATCTCGCGCGAAGACCAAGACGAGTTTGCCTTGCAAAGTCACCAAAAGGCGGCAGCGGCCCACGCGGCCGGCGAGTTCGATGGCGAACGCATCGCGGTTTACGGGCGCGATGAAGACGGCAATCGGATTCGCGTCACGGACGATCAATGTGTGCGAACGGACACCAGCCTGGATGCGTTGTCGGCGCTCTCGCCGGCGTTTATGCCGAGAATGGGAACGGTGACCGCGGGAAACAGTTCGCCGCTGAACGATGGTGCCGCGGCCATGCTGGTCATGTCAGAGGGCAAGGCGGAGTCGCTTGGATTGAAGCCCAAAGTGCGCGTGAAAGCCACGGCCGTGGCGGGCGTCGAGCCTTGTGTGATGGGAACGGGGCCCGTGCCGGCAACGAAAAAAGCGCTCGACCGCGCGGGGCTCAAATTGGAAGACATCGACCTGATCGAACTCAACGAAGCATTCGCCGCCCAATCGTTGGCTTGCGTACGAATGCTTGGTCTGGACGAAGACAGAGTGAACGTGCGCGGCGGTGCGATCGCCATTGGCCATCCGCTCGGAGCAAGCGGCGCAAGAATCGCGACGACGTTGATTCACGCGATGATCAATCGGAATGTAGAATTGGGGCTCGCCACGATGTGCATTGGAGCCGGTCAAGGGATTGCGACGATCTTCGAACGAGTGTAATCTTCATTTTCAATCCCGTAGCTGCACTCGCCAGAGTGCGGACGAATGTCGCAAGAGTCCGCGTTCTGGCGAACGCAGCTACAGGTACCCGCACGATGCCAAAAGACACCGAGACCACGCTGTTCTCCATGCTCGCCGAATGTGTCGAGCAATTTGGCGACAAGCCAGCACTGCAAGAAAAGCAGGGCGATCGCTGGCGAACTTCGACTTGGGCGGAGTTTGCCGAGCGTGTGTCGCGGGCCGCATCGGCACTGATCGATTTGGGCATCGAGCCGGGGGATCGCGTTATTCAAGTGGCCGAGAATCGCTCGGAGTGGATCGTGTGCGACTCGGCGATTCAATTCATCGGCGCGGTTCATGTCCCGGTGCACGCGCCGCTGACGGGTCCCCAGATCGCATACCAGATCAACGACAGCGGTGCTCGTGTTGTCGTTGTTTCCGGTGACGAGCAGGCTGAAAAGTTGGATCGCTGTTGCGGCGAACTTTCGAGTGATTTGACTTTCGTGACATACGACCCGTGCCGACCAGTTGGTGGCAAACCGCCTCGCGCGTGGGCGGAGCTAACGGCCGATGCATCGGAAAGATCTCTTGGACCGGCGCCGCTGGATGCGATGGCAACGATTCTGTATACCTCGGGCACGACGGGTGAACCCAAAGGTGTGATGCTGAGTCAGCGAAACCTGGTGACAAACACGCTGGCAACGTTGCAGGCATTCGAGCAACGCACGGACGACACGCGATTGACGTTTCTGCCGTTCAGCCACATCTTCGGTCGCACGTGTGACATCTACATCTGGTTGGCGACGGGGGCCCAATTGGCATTGGCCGAGTCGCGAGAGACTGTGATCGCCGATTGTGCCCAGATCAAGCCGACGCTGCTGAATGGCGTGCCACTCTTCTTTGATCGTGTGCGTCGACACCTTGAGGAATCTGGTCGGGCAGATGAAGAAGGAAGTCTCCGGCAGTTGCTTGGCGGGCGGATGCGATTTTGTTGCAGCGGTGGCGCGGCGTTGCCGGATCATGTGTTCGTGTTTTTCGAGCGACACGGAATTCCCATTTTGCAGGGCTACGGATTAACCGAGACGTCGCCCGTCATCACTGCGTCAACAATGAAACGCAACCGCAGCGGATGTGTTGGTCCGCCGATCCCCGATGTGGAGGTGAAGATCGCCGGCGATGGTGAGATTCTGACACGCGGACCGCACGTGATGCTGGGCTATTACAACAACGAGGTGACCACGGCGGAAGTCATTCGCGACGGTTGGTTTTACACTGGCGATTTGGGTGCGTTGGACGACGATGGGTTGCTGAGAATCACGGGCCGCAAGA